>JANNWI010000024.1:0-10455 GCA_031414715.1 Methylophilaceae bacterium
GTTTTAAATGATTTAAATTAAAAAATATAAATAAATGACAACACTAACTCAATTCCCTGCTTGGCAAAAACTTTGTGCACACCAAAAAACGGTGCTGCCTTTGCATATGCGAGATTTATTTGCGGCAGATTCAAAACGTATTGAAAAATTCAGCCTCAAGTTCGCCGATATTTTGTTTGATTATTCCAAACACCGTATCACAGATGAAACATTGCCTTTGCTGATGCAAATGGCGCGCGAAGCCAATATTGAACAATGCCGCGATAAAATGTTTGCAGGTGAGAAAATCAATATCACCGAAAATCGTGCTGTGCTACACACAGCCTTACGCAATCGCAGTAATACGCCAGTTTATGTAGATGGCAGAGATGTGATGCCAGATATTAACGCTGTACTCAAGCAAATGCGCGTTTTTAGCGAGCAAGTACGTGCTGGAGATTGGAAAGGCTATACTGGCAAACACATTACCGATATTGTGAATATTGGCATTGGTGGCTCTGATTTAGGGCCTGTCATGGTGTGCGACGCGCTTAAACCTTATGCAAAAGCTGGTTTAAATGTGCATTTTGTATCAAATATTGATGGTGCGCATTTAATGCGTGCGCTAGAAAAATGCAGGGCTGAAACCACGCTATTCATCGTCGCATCTAAAACTTTTACTACGCAAGAAACCATGACTAATGCGTTTTCAGCACGCACTTGGTTTTTAGAAAGCGCTAAAGATAGCGCACATGTCGCCAAACATTTTGTGGCACTGTCTACCAATGCCAAAGCGGTGACTGAGTTCGGCATCGATAGCAAAAACATGTTCGCATTTTGGGACTGGGTTGGCGGCCGCTATTCGCTTTGGTCTGCTATTGGCTTATCGATTGCCTTATATGTGGGCATGGATAATTTTGAAGCTTTATTAGATGGTGCACATGAAATGGATAACCATTTTAAGACCGCACCACTAGAGCAAAACATGCCAGTGATTTTGGCCTTAATTGGCATCTGGTACAACAATTTCTTTCATGTTGATACGCACGCCATACTACCCTACGATCAAGGCATGGCGCGCTTTCCAGCCTATATGCAACAAGCAGACATGGAAAGTAACGGTAAATTTATTTGCCGCGATGGTAGCCGCGTACGTTACAAAACAGGTCCTGTGATTTGGGGCGAGGCTGGCACCAATGGCCAACATGCGTTTTACCAACTGATTCACCAAGGCACCCAAATTGTACCAGCCGATTTTTTAATGCCAGTGCATAGCCATTACGCGATTGGCAAGCATGGCTACGCACATCATAAAATTTTATTGGCAAATTTCTTGGCGCAGACGCAGTCTTTAATGTTGGGAAAAACAAAAGCTGAGGCTCGCGAGGAGCTTGAAAAACAAGGCTTGCAAGCTAAAGAATTGGAAGATTTATTACCGCATAAAGTGTTTGAAGGTAATCGCCCCACTACCTCTATCCTTTTTGACAAACTCACACCTAATACCTTGGGCAAGTTGATTGCACTGTACGAACATAAAATATTCGTGCAAGGCATCATGTGGGACATCAACAGCTACGATCAATGGGGCGTGGAATATGGCAAGCAAATTGCGCAACAAATTTTACCGCAACTCACCAGTGAAGAAGTGGTAAGCAACTACGATAGCTCAACCAACGGCCTAATCAATCACACTAAAATGCTGAAATAATACTTAAAATAGATGCCCTGTAAGCCGCATGGATATTGGCTCACAGAGCATTGTTTTGCGGTCACTACAATATAAAATAGTTACCTTAACTGTATCCCTTTTGTCACCGCATCAATTCCAATTGCCTTGGCCATGCTAGCGCCTAGGCGTTTAGCAAAGCGATCAGTAATCGTTTCTTGGTAGGTGTAATCAACAATTTCTTCTTGCTTAATCACTTCTCGCGCTACATAGTCTGCACTGCCAAGTGCATCGGCCAAACCTAGTTGGATGCTTTGCTCACCGCTCCAAAATAAGCCGCTAAATACTTCGGGTGTTTCTTTTAAGCGGCTTCCTCTACCATTTCTCACCACGGTTTTAAATTGCTCATGAATTTCATTTAGCATAATTTGTGCAAATGCTTGGTGTTTTGGGTTCACTTCAGAAAACGGATCGAGCATGGCTTTGTTTTCACCCGCAGTCAGCAAACGACGCTCTACGCCAACTTTTTTCATCGTTTCGGTAAAGCCGTAGCCGTCCATTAGCACGCCAATGGAACCAACAATACTGCCTTTATCGACATATATTTTATCAGTGGCCGCCGCAATGTAATAACCGCCAGACGCGCAAATATCTTCCACCACGCCATATACTGGAATTTTTGGGTGGAGTTTCTTTTGCCGCACAATTTCATCGTTAATAATGCCAGATTGCACTGGGCTACCGCCAGGGGTGTTGAAACGCAAAATAATGCCTTTGGTATTAGTGTTTTCATAAGCCTCATGCAGGCTATTAATCACTGCATCCGCATTCACTTCACCACCCGGCTCAATCACGCCTGCAATCTCAATTAATGCGGTATGCGGGCCAGTGGCGCCTTTGCCACCTAACCAGCCTAATGCCATGATTAAAATAAAAAATAAATAAGCAAATGTCAGAAATTTAAAAAATATACTCCAACGCCGCGCAGTTTGTTGCTCTTTTAAGCCAGAAAGCGCTAGTTTTTCTATGGTTTGTTGTTGCCATTGATTGTTGTTTTGTGAGTTATCTTGCTCTGCCATTTGTTTTCCTAATTGGTTTTTCAGTTAATTTTACTACTTATGTAGCTTATCAAGGTGTATGGTAATTTGTTGATTTTGCTCCGTTACTGGCAAACTTTGCAAGCTTTTTCCTTTGCACGGGCCCATCACGCAGTGGCCAGTATCTGGCGCATAGTGCGCACCGTGGGTGGCACAAATTAAATAATCTTTCGCCACCGTAAAAAAATTGCCCTGCTCCCAATCCAGCTCAATAGGCACATGCGCACACTGGTTTACGTAGGCATACGCCTTGCCGTGAAAGCGCACCACAAATCCGGTGGCAAATTGTCCTAATTGCGGTAAAGCAAAACGCAAACCAAGCGATTTTTCTTTGAGCGCATGGCTATCTAGCACCACTTTTTCGCTATACATTGGCCAATAACCACGCACTTAAATCATTAAATTGACTAAACATTTGAGTACAATTATAACTTAATAACTTTTCGCGTGAATGCGCACCAAACGTCACCGCAACAGCAGGTACACCAGCATTGGCTGCCATCTGCATGTCATATCCTGTGTCACCAATCATTAACGTACGCTTAGGCATTACCTCAAATTCCGCCATCAGCTCGTCTAACATTTGCGGATGCGGCTTAGAGTGGCATTCATCTACCGTGCGTGTAGCATGAAAATATGGCACCAGCCCGCAATGTTGTAGCGCCAAATTCAAGCCACGCCTACCCTTGCCAGTGGCAACCGCCACTTTACAACCACGTCGATGCAACTCAATAATGGTCTCTTTTGCACCTTCAAATAAAGGAATCGCTTGCTCGCCCGCATAATAATTAGCACTGTATTGCTGCGCTAGTTTATGCGCCAGCTCTGGTGCTATGTCGCCATATACCGCATGAATAGACTCTTTAAGCCCCAAACCAATAATATTAGTGACATTTTCGGCGGGTACTGCTGGCAAGCCCACTTGTGCGGCAGCTGTTACGAACGCCTCGGTAATCATGCCAGTCGAGTTAGCCAATGTGCCATCCCAATCCCACACAATTAAATCGAATCTTCTGCTAATGATTCTTTGCTTTATTGTGTTTTCACTATTGGTTTGTATCACTTGTTTTCTAACTTATTCATAAATGTCGTTAATTCGGCTGGTAATGGCGCCAATAAATGTAGCCTATCTGTGGACAAAGGATGCTGTAGTTTTGTTTCAGCAGAATGTAAAAACATGCGTTTTAAACCCTGTTTGGCTAACGTTTTATTCATCGTAAAATCGCCATATTTATCATCGCCTAAAATTGGAAAGCCCAAATGTGCCAACTGCACACGTAATTGATGCGTGCGCCCTGTCACCAACTGTGCTTCTAACAAGCTATAGCCAACAAAACTTTGTTTAAGGTAAAAAATAGTTTCAGAGCGCTGTGCTTCATCATATTTGTCTTTGCTTTTGTCGGTGACCACATTCACTCGGCGCTCACCATTCGGTAGCACATACTTTTGCAAATCTAGCACTACGCGCTTTTTTTTCTCTGTCCACTCGCCCGCCACTAGCATTAAATAACGCTTATCGGTTTGATTGTTGCGAATCATTTCATGCAGCGCAACCAGCGCTGTGCGTTTTTTCGCTAACATTAATACGCCAGAGGTCTCGCGATCAAGGCGATGCACCAACTCTAAAAATTTGGCTTTGGGTCGCTCCATTCTAAGTTGTTCAATCACACCCCTGCTTACACCGCTGCCACCATGCACGGCAAAACCAGCTGGCTTGTTGATGACTAGCATAGCGTCATCTTCAAAGATAATGGTGCTTTCAAGCTGTGATTTAACAAGTCCAGAAGTCGCTGCTTCATGGATGACTTCTTTATCGCTGCTAGCCACGCGTATTGGTGGCACACGCACGACATCGTTTAACACCAATTTATAAGAAGCATCAATACGACCTTTATTCACGCGCACTTCGCCGCTGCGCAAAATGCGATAAATATGGCTTTTGGGTACCCCTTTTAACGTTTTAGCGAGAAAATTATCGATGCGCTGGCCGTCACTCGCCTCATCAATGGTGAGGCTAGCAGCCGCGTGTGCACTCACCTTACCACTTTGATTTTTTGGGTTATTTTGTGCTATCTGATTATTTTCTATTATTTGCATGTTGATTTAATTGAGGTCTTTTGCGTAAGTTTTTTGCTTAAAGTGCCGTTAACGCCTATACTGTTACTGTGTTGAAAAATATAAGGCTTTTCAGCTATATGGATAAAAAATACACTGGCAAATAATATACTGGCTAAGTCGCTTGCCAAATTAATAAGCGATATTTAAGATAATGACGCTGTAGTCGCCGCAGATAAAATAAACATAACTAATTTAACATTAGGCGCGACTAAAGTACTGAAAATAGAATTTTAACGGATTTATGCCACGCGTTGGTATAAGTTGATAGCTGTAGCAAACTATTTTAATCAAGCTGCATCACGCGCCACAATGTGCGCGATGCAATACAGGCCTTTAAACACGTGCCTTGCATCGATTTTAGTGCTACATATTCCGCGCTGATATATATTTATCTCAACCATACTTATATAGCAAGGCGCGAGTTTAAATATATTGGCAAGATTGTAACGACACACGCAATCTGCATTGCCGCTGTTCAGGCCTTTAGTCCACCATTTAAATCAGTTATTTAGTCAACCTCATCTGCCCGCCTTAGCGTGGGAGCAACCATGAAACGCATGTTATTTAATGCAACGCAGTCAGAAGAACTACGCGTTGCGATTGTCGATGGCCAAAAACTGGTCGATTTAGATATAGAACACGCTGGCAAAGAACAGCGTAAAAGCAATATTTACAAAGGTGTGATTACTCGCGTAGAACCATCCCTAGAAGCCGCTTTTGTTGATTATGGCCAAGAGCGCCACGGCTTTTTGCCGTTTAAAGAAATCTCGCGCAGCTATTTTTCAGACAAAGCGAATGCTGGTAAAGCACGTATTCAAGACGTAATTAAAGAAGGCCAAGAGCTTATCGTGCAAGTGGATAAAGACGAGCGCGGCAACAAAGGTGCTGCACTGACTACATTCATTTCGCTGGCTGGTCGCTATCTAGTGCTAATGCCTAACAACCCACGCGGCGGCGGTGTTTCACGCCGCATTGAGGGTGAAGACCGCAACGAATTACGCGATGTGATGGCAGAACTTGAAATACCAAAAGGTATGAGTATTATTGCGCGTACGGCTGGTATTGGTCGCAATAGCGAAGAATTGCAGTGGGATTTAAACTATCTGACGCAACTATGGACAGCGGTAGAGGAAGCATCGCACATTCAAACTGGCGCATTTCTTATCTACCAAGAAGGCAGCTTAGTGATTCGCGCTATTCGCGATTATTTTAGCGCCGACATTGGTGAAATTTTAATTGATACCGCTGACGTGCATGAACAAGCAGTGCAATTTATGAACCACGTTATGCCAGCTAACGTATCTCGCGTAAAACTTTACCAAGATGAAGTACCGTTATTTTCGCGTTTTCAAATTGAGCATCAAATTGAATCTGCCTTCTCACGCGAAGTGCGCTTACCTTCTGGCGGTGCCATTGTCATTGACCATACCGAAGCGCTGGTTTCAGTTGACGTCAACTCTGGCCGCAGCATTAAAGGCAGCGATATAGAGCAAACGGCATACAACACCAACTTAGAAGCAGCTGAAGAAGTGGCGCGTCAACTGCGCCTGCGCGATCTTGGTGGTTTAGTGGTCATCGATTTTATTGACATGGAAAACCCAAAAAATCAACGCGAAGTTGAAAATACGCTGCGCGATGCGCTACATGCAGACCGTGCGCGCGTACAAACTGGTAAAATTTCACGCTTTGGCTTGCTAGAGCTTTCACGTCAACGCATGCGCCCTAGCTTAGGCGAGACCAACCACGCCGCTTGCCCGCGTTGCAGCGGCACTGGCCATATTCGCGGTATTGAATCTACCGCGCTGCACATTTTGCGCATTACGCAAGAAGAAGCGATGAAAGACAACAGTGCGATTATTCAGGTGCAATTACCTGTTGAGGCTGCCACATTCTTGCTGAACGAAAAACGAGCCGATATTCACAAAATTGAACAACGTATGGGTGTTGAAGTGATTTTAATCCCCAACGTACACATGGAAACACCCAACTACACCATTACCCGCATTAAATCGGATGATGTAAACGAAGAAACTGCGCAAGCAAGCTACAAAATGGTAGAACTGCCAGCAGAAACGGCTTATGTGCGCAGCTTAAATGAAGAGGCCGCAGCAAAAGCGCCAGAAGCACTGGTAAAAAGTATTACACCAAGCACATCTGCACCCATTGTAGAAGAGCGCGTTGCTGCTCCTGTTGCCCCTGCTAAACTGTCATTCTTAGGCCGCATTAAAAAATGGCTAGGCGGTAGTGGCGAAGTCATTGTGCAAGAAAAGGCAGAAGATAAAACTGCACGTGAAGCGGCACGCGGCAGCAATAACGACCGCAATCGCAATAATAATCGCGACCGCGATCGCAATAGAAACCGCGACCGCAACGCCAATAATCGCGACAGAAATAATACAGAGCGCAGTAGTACGGAGCGAGCTAGTTCAGAACGCACAGATAAACCTGCGCAAAATCAACAACAGGCGCAGCAACAAGCACGACCCCAACAAGCACGGCCACAGCAGGCAAGGCCAGAACGCACCCCTCGCCCAGAAAGACCGAATGAAGCCAAACCAGTTGATAATCAGGTAGAAAAAGTGGAAACAGCCGCAATAACTGCGCTGACAAGCAGTGTGGTTGACGGCGCAGAAACAAATCTAGCGCCGCGTGAGCGCACAGGCCGTAGTCGTCGTGGTGGTCGCAATCGCAACAAAAATCGTGATCGCGATGTGAATCGTGAGCAAAATGCGGCAACGCCAGCTTTTGTGCCAAATGAAACAATTAGCGAGACTGTTAAAAATGAGAGCATTGTAAAAGACCTGGCTGTAAAAGACACTGCGCCAGCAAGCGCGCCAGTATTGATTGCTGAGCCTGTTGCCCAAAGCACTACTAAAGCGGCTGCAAAATCACAAAAAGCGGTAAAACCAAAAACGGCTGCAAAACCCATTGCAATCGATGCTAATATTGAAATCATATCAACCAAGCCAGCTGCAACTTCTGCAAAAGCTAGTGAAGCTGCGCCAAAAGTTGAAAAAGCAGCTAAACCAAAAGTAGCCGCCAAAAAACCGGCGGCAAAAGCAGTCAAAAAACCAGCTGCAGCGCCAGTTGGAGAAATGCAAATGGTAGAAACCAAAAGCGCGCCAAAAGTTGCTACAACTGCTACAGATGCAGCAAAACCAAAAGCGCCACGTAAAGCACCAAACTGGAAAAAAGATGCCGAAACTAAAGGTGCTGATGCACCGTTAGTGATGGTAGAAACACAAAATAAATAAGTGTTAATTTGGCTGTTTGAAACAGCCAATTATTTCGATGCTCTGCAAGCCGCATAGATATTGGCTTCCAGAGCATTGTTTTTTGCACGTGTTTTTATGCATGCAATCAATATGTAAGTTAACTTTATTAATGTCTAAAATATTGCATCAACATAAATCCAAACGCAGTCATTATCAAACTACCAATAACATGGCTAGAAATATGCACTGCCGCCCAAGCATATTGTTGCCTGTGTAAAAAATTAAAGGCCTCGGCTGAAAATGCCGAAAAAGTGGTTAAGCCACCTAAAAACCCTGTCATAACAAATAGTCGTAGCTGATTTTGCGCTGCCGTGTCGACAAAATAAGCCATTGCCATGCCAATCAGCAAGCCGCCACCCAGATTAGCAATTAAAGTGCCTAGCGGCAATGTCGTTGCGTTTAAGGCAATGCCCAAGCCCCAGCGCAGCCATGCGCCTAAGGCTGCGCCGCTGCCAACTGCTAACCATTGCGAAACACCTATTTGCGCTACCATATTTTCCTTAGATGCAGATTTTAATTTTATAACTAAAAATTTTATAGAATCAACTTATAATATGAATATATCATTGATTATTAAACGAGAACAATTTGCGCGTTTTATTTGCTACTTCTGAAGCCCATCCACTCATCAAAACTGGCGGCCTTGCCGACGTTAGCGGTGCGTTGCCAAAAGCGTTAAGCCAACTGAAAGCTAGCGATGGTAATGTTGACATAAAAATAGTCATGCCCGCATATAGCGCAGTTTTAGCTAAGCTAAAAAATATTCAAGTCATCACGAATATGTTCGTTTTGGGCCAAAGCTGCACACTCATTTCAGGCCAAATGCCCGATAGCGATATTGGTGTCATTGCCATACAAAATGCCGCCTTGTATGAGCGTGCTGGCGGGCCGTATAGCGATGAAAACGGCATAGATTGGCTAGATAATGCGCTGCGTTTTGGCGTGCTATCGCGCGTGGCCAGCTTGCTATGCAGCAGCAATAGTCCGCTACAAAATTGGCAGCCAGAGCTAATTCAATGTAACGATTGGCAAACAGGTTTAGCACCCGCTTATATGAAGCTTGTTGATCACTCGACGACAAAGTCGATTTTCAGCATTCACAACTTGGCTTTTCAAGGTAATTTTGATGCAAGCTGGGTAAGCAAATTAGATTTGCCCTTAGCGCACTTTAATATCAGCGGTTTCGAATATTATAATCAGCTGTCTTTTTTAAAAGCGGGGCTTTTTTATGCAGACCAATTAAGCACGGTAAGCCCCAACTACGCCCATGAAATTCAAACCAAGAAATTTGGCTTTGGCTTAGAAGGCTTATTAAAAACACGCAGCAAAGATTTAACTGGTATTTTAAACGGCATCGATACAACCGATTGGAACCCCGCAACCGATGTACATTTATCCAAAAACTACAGCAATGCGCGCATTACTGGCAAAAAAGCGGTTAAGCAAATGCTGCAACAACAATTAGGGCTGCAAATTGATGCAAGCGCACCACTATTGGGCGTAGTAAGTCGGCTAACGCATCAAAAAGGCTTAGATTTACTGCCAGAAATCATACCGAAACTCGTTAAGCAAGGCAGCCAATTTGCAATTTTAGGCAGTGGCGATAAAGCGTTAGAAGCCAGTTTTAGCGATTTAGCAGAGCGCTTTCCTAAACAAGTCAGCATGAACACAGGTTATCATGAACATTTGTCGCACAATATCATGGCAGGCAGCGATATATTCATTATGCCATCGCGGTTTGAGCCTTGCGGCTTGAATCAACTGTATGGCTTGGCTTATGGAACACCGCCTGTAGTCTCGTTGACAGGCGGTTTGGCAGATTCGGTTTGCGACATGAATCAGTTATCGCTTAAAAACAATTTAGCCACTGGTTTTGTTGTAAAAAACGTCAGCATTACATCACTTTTGGTCACTATTGAACGGGCAATTCAAACTTGGACAGACAAAAAAGCTTGGCGTCAAATTCAAAAAAATGGCATGCAACGCGATGTTAGCTGGAATTCTAGAGCAATTGACTATTTAGCTTTATACAAAAAAACATTAGCTAAAGATTAAATTAGAAGTTGGCATGCTTGATGCTTAGTAATTATTAAGCTTCTCCAAAGCTAACTTCTCCTCCCTAGGGGTACAACGCCGAATGTGTTGTGCCCCTTTTTTTATTCTAAATAAATAGTTTAAAACGAGTTACTTCGTTAGGCGGTGCTCGTAGCCTCAATGTACAACCACGTACATATCGGCTACTGCGCTCCGTCCGCCTTGTACTTCATCTCAAACTATTCATTTAACTTAATTATTAACTTAGAAAGTATGCTCCGCAAGC
>JANNWI010000025.1:0-6044 GCA_031414715.1 Methylophilaceae bacterium
TTGCCACAGCCCAAGCCAAACTTAAGCCATCGAATGTTGACGTACCGCGACCAATTTCATCTAGCAATACCAAGCTTCTATCGGTTGCGTTGTGCAAAATATTAGCGGTTTCGGTCATTTCCACCATGAAGGTACTGCGCCCGCCTGCCAAGTCATCCGAAGCGCCAATTCTGGTGAATATACGATCAATTTCGCCTATTTTAACAACATTTGCTGGCACAAAGGCACCGCAATGCGCTAACAAAACGATTAATGCTGTTTGCCGCATAAAGGTAGATTTTCCGCCCATATTTGGGCCTGTGATCAGCAGTAATTGGCGATAGGGATTTATTTCAACATCATTTGCCACAAATGGTTGCGTAATGCTCTCCACCACTGGATGACGCCCGCCTTCAATGACAAGGCCTTGCTCGGTGCTAAATTGGGGCTGCACATAATGTAAAGTTTCGGCACGTTCAGCAAAGCACATCAAAACATCAAGGCTAGCAACCGCACCGCTATTGGCTTGCAGGGCAGTGATAAATGGCTCGAGATTAAACAGAGTTTGCGCATATAAGTATTTTTCGCGCGCTAATGCGCGTTCATTGGCGCTTAACACTTTATCCTCAAACGCTTTTAATTCTGGCGTAATAAAACGTTCAGCATTTTTAAGTGTTTGACGGCGGCGATATTCGGCCGGCGCATTTTCAGCTTGGACGCGGCTGATTTCGATGTAAAAACCATGCACACTGTTATATTCTACTTTTAGGTTTTGCAAGCCAGTGCGCGCTTTTTCGGCTGCTTCAAACTGCAATAAAAAATCGCCATGATTGGTTTGCAGCGCGCGTAATTCGTCTAACTCTGCATCAAAACCATCGGCGATCACCCCGCCCTCTCTTAACAAAGACGATGGCTCTAGCTTAATGGCAGTTAAGATTTGTAGTATATCGGGCTGCACAGTTAAGTTATCGCGCAAAGTTTCTAGCAAGCTACTTTTGCAATTTTTAAGCAGATTTCGCAACACAGGCAATTGCTGCAAACTTTGCGTCAAGCCAGACAAATCGCGTGGACGCGCAGTTTTAAGTGCAATGCGCGTGCTAATACGCTCCATGTCGGCAATCGGCCTGCAGGCCTCGTCGATATTGGCTTGCAGGGCAGCATTTAAAATCTCTGCAACTGCATCATGACGTTTAGATATTAAATGTGTGTCACGCAGTGGATGATGCAGCCAAAACCTTAATAGCCGCGCGCCCATGGCCGTTTGCGTAGTGTTAAGCAACGAAAATAGTGTAGGCGCTGCCTCGCCACGCAACGTGACATCTATTTCCAAATTATGTCGCGTGGCAGCATCTAACTGAATATATTGTGAAGTTTGCTCGACACTTAACGCAGTAATATGCAACAGCGCTGCGCGCTGCGTGTGCTTCACATAATCCAGCAAGGCACCCGCTGCACACAATGCTGCCGTGAGCTGCTGCGCGCCAAAGCCAGCTAAATCAACCGTATTAAATTGTGCCGTCAACGTTTTTTGCGCACTATCGGCATCAAACTGCCACGGGCTTAAACGCTTTTTGGCGCAGTTAAAGTTTTCCAACGCACCATGTTTAAAATCGTCTGCGCAAATAATCTCTGCAGGGTTTATTCGCTGTAACTCTTGCGCCAGCGTGCCAATCGCAATCTCGCTCAAAATAAAACTGCCAGAAGCCAGATTAATACGAGCAAGGCCTAGCACACCGTCGCCAGAAAACACGCTCAATAATGGTTTATCGCGCGTTTCATCCAATAAAGCAGAATCTGTCAGCGTACCAGGTGTGAGAATACGCGTCACGGCGCGTTCGACGGGGCCTTTTGATGTGGCAACGTCGCCAATTTGCTCGCAAATGGCAACCGCTTCACCCATTTTGGTTAGCTTAGCTAAATAGCCTTCTGCCGCGTGGTAAGGCACGCCCGCCATTTTAATCGGCTGGCCGTTACTAGCGCCGCGCTGAGTAAGCGTTATACCGAGCAAGCGCGATGCTTTCACCGCATCGTCAAAAAACAACTCGTAAAAATCGCCCATGCGATAAAACAATAACATATCGGCATGCTGCGCTTTTAACGATAAATATTGGCGCATCATGGGTGTGTGATTTTGTGTGTGATTTGGTGTACGGTTTGGTATGTCTTTATCTACACTCATGCGCTCAATCAATTTGGCTTCGTAATGTCACATTCTAACCATGAAATTAGCTTTGAACCAAAATTTTGCGCTAAGATTTGTTTGTACTAGGACTTAAAAAGTCCTTTTATTAGACATGCCTTTTTCGAAATAAAAAGCCCGCGCAAGCGGGCTTTTTAACGTAATAATGCTATTTCAATTAATCATCATGGCCTTGGTGATTATGTTTATAGTGACCTTTACCATGCTTATGCTTTTTACCATGCTTATGTTTGTGTGAATGGTTGCGGTTACTAGTTTTGCTAGGCTCAGCAATGACTTTTCCAAGCACTGCACCACCTGCGCCACCTAAGCCTGCGCCCACAACTGCACCTGTTCCACTGCCACTGACCTTGCGGCCAGCATATGCGCCACCTGCACCACCAGCAGCGCCACCAATCACAGCGCCTGCTTGACCGTCACCTTTGGTAGTCACAGCGCCACCTAAGCCGCCACCAACTGCACCGCCTAATACTTCGCCAGTGCTTCCGCCCACTACTCCGCCCAAAGCAGTACCTGCTGCTGCACCTAAGCCGCCGCCTACAGCAGTTTTAGCATTGCTGTTTTCAGCCATCGCTTGCGCAGAAAATAATAGGATTGCTAATATCGAGCCGTTAAATAACTTCATTGTGTATTGCCTCTTTTGTAGAAAAAATATGTTTGTAAGACTGCACTATACAGGCTGTTAACTATTCATAACATCAGGTAGCGCTGATAGCGATGTAAGAAAGTTCCTACATCACTCAAGGTGACTATTTCAGTTGCTGTTACTTAACGCGCATGCCAGGCATTGCGCCTACATCGGGCGATAAGATAAATGGTCCGCCGTTTTCATCACTGGCGGCAAGCACCATGCCCTCACTCATGCCAAACTTCATTTTACGCGGTGCTAAATTGGCCACCATTACAGTAGTGCGGCCAATTAAAGTGGCAGGGTCGTATGCGGATTTAATGCCCGCAAATACTTGGCGCGTTTTTGCTTCACCAGTTTCAGTTGCTTCACCAATATCCAGCGTCAGTTTCAGTAATTTCTCTGCGCCTTCTACATGCTCGGCATTCACAATCTTGGCAATACGTAAATCAACCTTCATAAAATCATCAATAGAAATGGTCGAGGGTTCATGCGATGCCACAGCAGCCAATACTGGCGCGGCAGCTGGTGATGCCGTTTTAATAGCTGCAGGTTTTACAGCGGGAGTTACACCTAAATTTTCTTTGTTGGCTTCGGTCATGGCTTCTATCGCTTTCACATCAATTCGCGTAATTAAGTGCGTATATTCATTAATCTTGTGCTGCCCTGCAAGTGGCGTAGATATTGCCTCCCACAGCATTGGTTTAATATTTAAAAATGTCTCAATTTCACTTGCCAATTTTGGCAATACAGGCTTTAAGTACAGCGTTAATAGCCTAAACATTTCTAGCGCATCACTGCAAACCATTTGTAATTCGTTCTCTTGTCCATCTACTTTCGCCATTACCCATGGCGCTTTATCTGCCACAAAACCATTAGCTTTGTCGGTTAGCGCCATAATATCGCGCAGCGCTTTGCTAAATTCTCGGTTGGTGAACGATTCTTTAATACTGTCGCCTGCCGCTTTTATGTCATCTATTACACTATTGTTTGGTGATAATTTAATTTCACCACTGAATTTTTTATTAATAAAGCCTGCGGTTCTGCTAGCAATATTGATGTATTTTCCGACCAAATCACTATTCACGCGCGCTACAAAATCATCCAAACTTAAATCAATATCTTCCATGCTGCTATTCAATTTAGCCGCATAGTAATAACGTAAATATTCAGGATTTCTAATATGGTCCAAATAGCTGCGCGCAGTAATAAAAGTGCCGCGCGACTTGCTCATCTTTTCGCCGTTTACAGTTAAAAAGCCGTGCGCGAAAATCTGAGTAGGTGTGCGGTAGCCACTATATTCAAGGGTTGCAGGCCAAAATAGTGCATGAAAATACAGAATATCTTTGCCAATAAAATGGTAAAGCTCGGTTTTGCTGCCTTTATTCCAATATTCGTCAAAATCTAAACCTTGCGTGTCACAAAGCTTTTTAAAGCTCGCCATGTAGCCGATTGGCGCATCTAGCCACACGTAAAAATACTTGCCCGGCGCATCAGGAATCTCAAAGCCAAAATATGGCGCATCGCGTGAAATGTCCCAGTCATTCAGGCCATTTTCAAACCACTCGCCCATCTTGTTAGCGGCTTCACCTTGCAGCGTTGGCTTACCTTTAATGGCTTCGCTACGCGTCCAAGCTTTTAAAAAGTCTTCACATTCGCTTAATTTAAAAAAGTAATGCTCTGTTTCTTTACGAATTGGCGCTGCGCCAGAAACCGCTGAATACGCGTTAATCAGCTCAGTAGGGTTATACGTTGCGCCGCATACTTCGCAATTATCGCCATACTGGTCTTTGGCGTGGCATTTTGGGCATTCGCCTTTAATAAAGCGGTCTGGCAGAAACATGTTTTTAACGGGGTCGTAAAACTGTTCAATGGTTTTAGTGGCAATTTTGCCGTTGGCTTTCAGTTTTCTGTAAATGGTTTGCGAAAGCTCTTTATTCTCTGGCGCATTGGTTGAATAATAGTTATCAAACTCAACTAAAAACTCTTTAAAATCTGCGCTGTGTTCCTTGTGTACCGCTTCAATCAAGGCTTCTGGCGTAACACCTTCTTTTTCTGCGCGCAGCATAATCGGCGTGCCGTGCGTGTCATCCGCACACACATAATGCACCGTATGACCCTGCATCTTTTGAAAACGTACCCAAATATCGGTTTGAATATATTCCACCAAATGACCAAGGTGAATGCTACCGTTGGCGTAAGGCAGTGCCGAAGTAACGAGGATTTTGCGAGTGGTGTTGTTTGAATGAGCAGACATGTGGTAAATGAACCGTTTTGAGTAAATTGCTATTTTAGCAAAGACGCTGGCTTACACATACGTTAAAATAACTTTTTATTAAATCCATTGAGAAAATAACACCGCAATGACCGAAAACGATATTCAAAGCGCATTAAAATCCCTAATTGACCCCAATAGTGGCAAAGATTTTATTTCAAGCAAATCTGCCAAAAATATTCAAATTACTGGTAGTAACGTGAGTGTAGATATTGTATTGGGTTACCCCGCCAAAAGTGTGATGGATTCTGTAAAAACGCTGGTCGAAACGCATTTAAAAGCACTTACTGGTGTGGAAAATGTGAATATAAATATTGGTTCAAGAATAGTCGCGCACAAAGCCCAGCAAGGCGTAACACTTTTGCCAAACGTAAAAAACATTATCGCGGTGGCATCTGGCAAAGGTGGCGTGGGTAAATCGACCACTTCTGTCAACTTGGCTTTAGCGCTGGTAGCAGAAGGCGCAACGGTGGGTTTGTTAGATGCCGATATTTATGGCCCAAGCCAGCCGCAAATGTTAGGCATTAGCGGCCGCCCAGAAAGCATGGATGGCAAAAGTATGGAGCCGATGTTGGCACATGGATTACAAGCCATGAGCATTGGATTTTTGGTGGATACCGATACGCCAATGGTATGGCGCGGGCCAATGGTGACGGGCGCGCTGGAGCAATTGCTGCGCGATACTAAATGGCGCGATTTAGATTATTTAATTGTCGATTTGCCGCCTGGCACAGGCGATATTCAGCTCACATTGGCGCAAAAAATTCCTGTCACTGGCGCAATAATCGTCACCACGCCGCAAGACATCGCCCTACTCGATGCACGAAAAGGATTGAAAATGTTCGAGAAAGTTGGCATTCCCATTTTAGGCATCGTCGAAAACATGAGTACGCATATTTGCAGCAATTGCGGGCATGAGGAACATATATTTGGCGCTGGTGGCGGGGAAAAAATGTGTGACG
>JANNWI010000026.1:0-2565 GCA_031414715.1 Methylophilaceae bacterium
TTCATGATAGGCGCGTCATCGTTTGGATTGGCACGCAGCAGCGGCATCAGTTCTATTTTGTCTTCTTGACCTAAACATAAATACAGCTCGCCTTGGCAGCTAATACGCACGCGGTTACAGCTTTCACAAAAATTATGGCTATGCGGCGAAATAAAACCGATTTTTGTTGTGGTGTTTGCCACTCGCCAATAACGCGCAGGGCCGCCAGTACTTTCGGTGCTGGGCAATAGTGAGAAGCTATTTTGTAGTAATTTTAATGTATCAACATTGCTCACAAACGTACTTTCACGATTGTGGTCAACCTCGCCCAACGGCATTTCTTCGATAAAGCTAATATCGATTTTGTTTTCAATCGCAAACTGTACCAAGTCTGTTGCTTCCCCATCATTTTGGCCACGCATTAATACAGTATTTATTTTGATACCTTCGAAACCCGCGTGGATACTGGCTTGTAGGCCATTTAAAACCTGCTCGAGGCGGCCTGTTCTAGTAATTTGTTTAAATTTTTCGCTATTTAGGCTATCAATTGAAATGTTAATACGCTTTACGCCAGCTGCTTTCAGTGCTGTAGCATATTGCGCCAATTGACTACCATTGGTAGTAAGCACTAACTCTTTTAAACCACTAAGCTGTCCAATGTTTTCAAATAGCCATAACGCATTTTTTCTCACCAGTGGCTCGCCACCGGTGATTCGCACTTTGCTTACGCCTAAAGCTACAAAAATTTTCACCAAGCGTGCGCATTCTTCCAGCGATAAAACAGCGTCGCGAGACAAAAAAGTCATATCCTCAGACATGCAATAAACGCACCTAAAATCGCAGCGGTCGGTTATAGATAGCCGAATGTAATCTACCACACGGCCGAACTGGTCGATAAGTTGTGTTGACGCTGGATTAATAGCTGACATGGTTAGAATTTTTAACAAAAAATGTGGTCATAATTTTAAATAAGCATTACTTAACCTGCGTTTAATTATATATGTGCTTAATTTTCAGCGCAAAGCGAATAACCGCCTTGATTAGCGAACAAAAAAGTTTATGATACTAGTGTTTTTAAAATTGTGATATTAATAGTGACATTTTTATTTAGGATTGGTTGTGGCGACAGATTTAACGACAAAAGATTTAGCTAAAATTGATGTACATATTGCAGCTAACAAACACATGCCAGGCGCGCTGTTGCCTATATTACACGCCATTCAAGATGATATTGGCTGGGTGCCAGAAGCCGCTTATTTGCCCATTTCAAAAGCTTTGGCTTTGTCAGTGGCCGAGGTGCATGGCGTTGTCACGTTTTATCATCATTTTCACAAGCATCCTGTGGGTAAACATGTGTTACAAATTTGCCGCGCAGAAAGCTGCCAAGCCATGGGCAGCGAAAAGCTTGAAGCCAATGTAAAAGCTGTATTGGGGATTGATTACCATGAAACGACCAAAGACGGCGCAGTGACGCTGTTGCCGATTTATTGCTTAGGTAATTGTGCGTGTTCGCCAGCAGTGATGTTGGGTGAAGATGTGTATGGCCGCATGACAGCAGAAAAAGTAGCAGAATTGGTGAGCGAGGTTTGTTATGGTTAATAACCACCCAATTAAAATCGCCACAGATAAAATGGTGGTGAAAATATACGTCCCGCGCGATTCGACTGCGTTATCTTTAGGTGCAGACCGCACTGCAAAGGTGATACAGGCTGAGGCTGACAAACGGGGCATTACCATTGAGCTGATTCGCAATGGCTCGCGTGGCTTGTTTTGGCTAGAACCATTTGTGGAGGTGTCGACTGAAAAAGGTCGCGTGGCTTTCGCGCCCGTACAGCCAAAAGACGTAGCAAGCTTATTTGACGCAGATTTTTTGAATGCGCAATCTGATAAAGCAAAAGCACATGCGCTCAATCTAGGCTTAACTGAAGAAATTCAATGGCTTAAAAAACAACAACGCTTAACATTTGCGCGTGTCGGCATTATCGACCCTTTGTCTCTAGATGACTATTTAGCGCACGATGGCTACAAAGGCTTAGCAAATGCGCTAAAAATGACGGGCGCAGAAATCGTAAAAAGCGTGACCGATTCTGGTCTGCGTGGGCGCGGCGGCGCGGCTTTCCCCACAGGTATTAAGTGGAATACAGTGCTGGGCTGTGAATCAGAGCAAAAATATATTGTATGTAATGCGGATGAAGGCGATTCTGGCACCTATTCTGACCGCATGATTATGGAAGACGATCCATACGTGCTGATAGAAGGTATGACTATTGCAGGCGTTGCAGTTGGTGCGACCATTGGTTATATTTACTTGCGTAGCGAGTACCCACATGCGTTGAAAACCTTGAATGAAGCAATACAAAAAGCAGAGCAAGCAGGTTATTTAGGCGATAACATTTGCGGCTCAAACTACACATTTAAACTAGAAGTTCGCCGCGCAGCAGGCGCGTATATATGTGGTGAAGAGACTTCATTGCTAGAAAGCTTAGAAGGCAAACGTGGCCAAGTGCGTTTTAAACCGCCATTGCCCGCCATTGAAGGTTTATTTGGTAAACCAACCGTGGTGAATAACGTGATTTCACTGGCGAC
>JANNWI010000027.1:0-3640 GCA_031414715.1 Methylophilaceae bacterium
TGATTATTCAACAGCATGGTCACAGTTTTTAGCCACTGCAACATTGCCAAATATTAAATACGCAGTTGTAGCGCAAGATAACACAGGTTCGGGTGCTGGTAACCGTGGTTTAATTAGTA
Source organism: Methylophilaceae bacterium (assembly GCA_031414715.1). Classification (GTDB taxonomy): domain Bacteria; phylum Pseudomonadota; class Gammaproteobacteria; order Burkholderiales; family Methylophilaceae; genus Methylotenera_A. The sequence continues at coordinate 120 of JANNWI010000027.1, forward strand.
CATATTCATCTTTCTTAACTAATCCAACTACAGGTCAATTGCAAACTATAGGCGCAAATTTTGACACTATGGTAGGCGCTAATGCTATCGGCTCTGCAGTACTTTTTGAAAATCATTCAATCGTTGCAGACGGCTCAAGCGTAGCTAATTCTGGTCAAGCTTTCTCGCCGGCCTATTTTGGCTCTGGAAGAAATAGTGGTTTAGGCCCAATCGCTGTAGGTGCTATTGGTAGTGATATGGGTGTATTCCAATACACATCTGCTGCAACTACTTTTGTAACACCAACTTTAACTGTGTTTGGTAATGATGCTAAATTTAATTTGGCTAGTAATGGCGCTTTGGTTTACAGCGTTGCTGCACCAATTCCAGAGGCTGATACATGGGCCATGATGATGTTAGGCCTTGGCTTTATGGGTTTTGTAGCACGTCGTAAACAAGCTTAGGTTTTACGTTATAAATAATCCCCTGTTGCGGGCTAACACTGTTAGTTAAATGATTAGCCCGCACTTTATTAAGGGGACATATTTAGTGTGTTAAAAAAATACGATACTGATTTAAATCAGTATTTAAAATTGTTGTTGTCATTTTTTTATTTTTATAAAGGATTTCACCATGAAATTGAAACAAATTGCATTATTAGTGGCAGGTTTTACAGTATCTGCAGTGGCATTTGCAGCGCCTGTAACCATTGCCCAAATTGAGGCCGCGCGTGTGGCTGGTCAATTAGACCAAGCTTGGATCTCAGGCGCTACAGCACCAACACGTACTGTTTATGAAGGTTGGGTAGGTTCTGGCGCTGGTGTTGGTTGCGATGCTGCTTCTAACTCTATTTTTACTAATCAAGGTGGTACTAACGTTGTGCCAGGCGCTTTGGGTAATTTTTTAGCTTACGCATGTACGCGTGCAGGCAAAGTTTCTGTTTTATACCACACAATTGATGGTGGTTCATTAAACGCTTACTCACCACACACTATTGGTACAAAATTAGCCCGTTTAAAATACGTGGGCTCACCAACGGCCAACACTTGTGTGGCCGCACCAACTAGCTATGTAGACCCAACTAATGCCGACAATAACGCCGCTGTATTTAAAGGTTGTGCATTGGTAGGCGCTGCATTGCCAGGCACGGGCCCAACAGCAGGTACTAATACAACTAATGGTAACGCAGTAAATGCGGATTCATTAGCCCCAAATTTACCAGTAGGTGGTTTTTCTGACGTTGAAGCATCCTTATTTGACACCTCTATCGGTGGTGGTAATGTATCTAGCAAAGGTACAGAAGGCAATGCTAACGTAACACAATCGTTTGGTGTGGCTGTAAGTGTACCTTTATACCGCGCTTTACAAGCGGCTCAAGGCTTGGCAGATGTAAATGCAACAACATTTGACCCTGCTGTTGCGCCAAATATTACCAAGGCACAATATACTTCTATTGCAGCTGCAGGTGGTGCATACCAAACAGATTGGGCACCAATTATTGGGGCTGCAGGCGCTGGTAAAAAAGTGATTTTAGCGCGCCGTTTCGCAACATCTGGCACACAAGCAAGCTCAAACGCATTCTTTTTAGAGAAACCTTGTTCTGACGGCGGTGGTGTTCTTGCAGGTCTTGCTCCAGCAGTTACAGCTGATAGCACGCCTACTTTTGAAGTGTTTGAAGGCTCTGGTACTGGCAACGTGAAACAGCGTTTAACAACTGCTTCACTTAACGCTGGTGCAGATAACTTTGCAATTGGTATTATGTCTGTAGAAAACGATTGGCGTGCTGAGGCTGCATCAACAGCTACACCACCACTCGCATTTGGTCCTTCAGCTGGCTACCGTTTTGTTAGAGTAAATGGTGTACACCCAGAGGCAGGTGATGTTGTTAATGGTCGTGCATCTACAATTAGTGGTGCTTACGAATTTGCTTTTGAGTTGAAGAACTTTATTGCAAATACAGCAACAGGTTTTGGTGCTAATGTAGTTAACCAAATTACTGCAGCATTATCTAACCCACCAGCAGCAGCGTGTGCGGTATTGCCACGTGGCTTAGCGCTTAACCCACTAGCAGGTTCTGTGTGTGGTGCAGCCCAAGTTGCAAAAGTAACAAACTTAGGTAACAACTGCTCACCTTTCCAATTGGTGCAGTAATAATGTTGGTTTAGGTGTGCAATACACAACTAAGCTAAATTGATAGCAAAAAAACGCACTGCTCAAAAGGCGGTGCGTTTTTGTTTGCGTGCTGATTTGGTTTTTTTAACTTCAGTTTTTAGCCATAACAGTTTTGTAATGATGGTTTGTTGTAATAACAGTAAAGTTTTGTAAATAAAGTGGTTAAAGCTTTTTTATATAGTCCTAATTCACGCGGTTGAAACATTTGTTTTTTACTATAGGTTAGCAAAAATATTAATCAACATTTAAGAATCAAACTCTATTAATCAATATGCAAATAAACAATTTTTTACGCAAGACAACATTTAAAGCTTTGCTTAAACACGCTTTTTGCTTGGCTTGCAGCTTATTATTTGCAAATACTGTGTTTGCGGCAGATGCGTTAGAACCCACAAATACCAACCAATTACAGCAAGATACAAAAGATATATCACCTGAGCAAGATAATACGACGGCACAAACTAAAGCAGTTGAAAAAAGCCCAGAATTTAACGTATTTGAATTTAAAATAGATGGCAACACTGTATTGCCAAATGGCAAAATTGAAGAGGCGGTTTACCCATTTTTGGGCGAAACCAAAACCATTGCCGATGTTGAAAAAGCCCGTGTGGCGCTTGAAAAAACTTACCAAGATGCTGGCTATTTAACGGTAACAGTAAGCATTCCGCAACAAGAAGTAGATGCAGGCATTGTGACTTTGAAAGTGGTAGAAGGCACCGTAGAACGGCTACGCATTACTGATTCTAAATATACATCATTGGCCGAGGTAAAATCGCGCGTTACGGAGTTTGGCGAAGGCAAAGTACCGCATTTTCCAACCGCGCAAGCACAATTAGGCACGGTAAACCGTGGCCAAAATAGGCAAGTAACGCCTGTATTGCGGGCTGGTAAATCACCCGGCAAGGTAGAGGTTGATTTGAAGGTGCAAGATCAATTGCCGCTGCATGGAAATTTAGAACTAAACGATAGATATGCACCTAATACCACCAGAACCCGCCTAAACGGGGGTATTAGATATGAAAACTTGTTTCAAAAAGATCACAGTATTGGGCTAAGTTTTCAAGTTTCTCCAGAAAATTTAAGCGAGGTACAAGTGCTCTCTGGCACCTATGTAATACCCAGAATGAACGGCGATTATTTTGCCGCCTACGGTGTTATAAATAATAGTGATATTAGTGCAGTGGGCGATGTAAATGTGATTGGTAACGGTAACATTGTGGGCGCACGGTATATTCATCCACTACCGCTGTTAGAGAATTACTATCACACCACCACGTTTGGTGCGGACTATAAAGATTTTCAAGAAAGCGTGAATTCGAAGACGTGACTTCCAAGTGAACATAAAAAGTACCGGGTGACGACATGTTTGG
>JANNWI010000028.1:0-4268 GCA_031414715.1 Methylophilaceae bacterium
ATTACATGGCGCAAATTAGCATACTCAACCGCAGCCACATGGCCACGCGCGATTAACATGAGTTTGCCTGATGACTATTATCTAAATGACTATTAAGTAATGATAAGGCCACAACTATTTATTGGCATAATGTCTGGCACCAGTTTAGATGGTGTGGATGCGGCTTTGGTCACTTTTGAAAATGGCGCTTGCCAGCTCAAAGAAACCCAGTTTTTAGCGTATCCACAAGCTTTAAAAATTGAATTATTAGCTTTACACCAGCCACAACATAATGAGCTGGAAGCCTCATGTATATTGGGCTGTAGGCTTGCCCATTTATATGCCGATGCGGTTAAACAATTGCTTAGTAAAACAAAAGTAAATGCGGCAGATATTGCCGCTATTGGCTGCCACGGCCAAACTGTAAGGCATAGGCCTGAGTTAGGATTTACGCTGCAAATTGGCAACAATGCGCTGCTGGCAGAGCTTACCAATATTAGCGTGGTGGGCGATTTTCGCAGTCGCGATATTGCTGCTGGTGGCCAAGGTGCGCCGTTAGTACCTGCTTTTCACCAAGCCATGTTTGCCAGTGCAGATAAAAACCGCGCTATTCTGAATATTGGCGGCATTGCCAATATTACTTATTTGGGCAAAGATGGCAGCGTGCTAGGGTTTGATTCTGGCCCTGGCAATATGCTGCTAGATAGCTGGACTAAACTAAAAATTGACAAAGATTATGATAAAAACGGCGATTGGGCAGCCACTGGCGTGGTGCTACAAACGTTGTTAACTGGCATGTTGGCAGAGCCTTATTTTGCGCTGCCACCGCCCAAAAGCACTGGCCGCGATTTATTCAATGACCACTGGCTAAAACAACACCAACTTTACCCACATTTGCGGCCGCAAGATGTAGCGCGCACGTTGGTTGCGCTAACTGCGAAAAGCATTGATGACGCCATTTCGCTATTGAATATCGATGAAGTGTATGTGTGTGGTGGTGGCGCACATAATGTCTTATTGATGAGCAGCTTAAAAGACATGTTGGGCGATAGAAAATTATCGACAACTGACGAACTTGGGGTTGGCGTAGATTGGGTAGAAGCGGTGGCCTTTGCATGGCTGGCCAAACAAACACTAGACAACAAACCTAGCAACTTACCTAGAGCGACAGGCGCAAAAGGTTTACGCATATTGGGTGCCATCTACCCCAAGTAAGGCTTACTAAGTAAAGCATCCCAAATAAAACAACCTGCATAAGCAAGCTTTCTAATCATTGCGTATAATCACACAAAACGATTACAAAGAATTATTATGACCAAACCTACCAAAGCCACCATCACCTTTGACAAAGGTTCCAAATCGATTGAGTTGCCCGTGCTCAGCGGCACAGCAGGCAACGATGTGATTGATATACGCGCACTTGGCAAACACGGCATTTACACCTACGACCCAGGTTTTATGGCAACTGCAGCTTGCCAGTCATCCATTACTTATATTGATGGCGATGCCGGCATATTGTTGCACCGTGGCTACCCAATTGAACAACTGGCCGAGCATTGTAACTTTTTAGAAGTCTCCTATTTGCTGATGCATGGCGAGCTGCCAAATGCCACGCAAAAAGCAGAATTTACTCAAACTATCGTCTGCCACACCATGCTGCACGATCAACTAAGTAATATATTCCGCGGCTTTAGGCGCGATGCACACCCAATGGCGGTGATGATAGGAGTAGTGGGCAGTATGTCGGCGTTTTATTTTGATGCGATGGATGTTCACAACCCGCAGCACCGTGCAATTTCTGCACATCGTTTATTGGCTAAAATGCCCACTATTGCCGCTTGGAGCTACAAATACAACATTGGCCAGCCATTTATGCAACCGCAAAACAAGCTAAATTATGCCGAGAACTTCATGCATATGATGTTTGCTACACCGTGCGAAGAGTACACGCCCAACCCGGTGCTGGCAAAAGCGTTTGAGAAAATTTTAATTCTTCATGCTGACCACGAACAAAACGCATCAACCAGTACAGTGCGTTTGGTCGGCTCTAGCGGTGCCAACCCATTTGCCAGTATTTCGGCAGGCATTGCCTCTCTTTGGGGGCCTGCACACGGCGGCGCTAACGAAGCCACCTTAAATATGCTAGAAGAAATCGGCGATGTGTCACGCATTGGCGACTTTATTAAACGTGCTAAAGACAAAACCGATAGCTTTCGCCTAATGGGTTTTGGCCACAGGGTTTACCGCAATATGGACCCGCGCGCTGCTATTATGCGCAAAACTTGCCACGAAGTATTAGACGAGCTTGGCTTGCACGATGACCCGATGTTTAAACTGGCGATGGAACTAGAAAAAATTGCGCTAGAAGACGACTATTTTGTTAGCAAAAAACTGTATCCAAACGTCGATTTTTACAGCGGCATTGTGATGCGCGCCATGGGCATACCTAATAGTATGTTTACTGCCATCTTCGCCCTTGCCCGCACTGCAGGCTGGGTAGCGCAATGGAGCGAAATGAATGCCGACCCAGAACATAAAATCGGCCGCCCAAGACAGCTTTATACGGGTGAAGCAAGACGTGAGTTTGTGGCGATTGATAAAAGAACTTAGAAGTTTTTGAGTGCCTTAAACTTATAAAGATATGATTATAAAGTTCTGTAAATATTACGTTATCGTATCGTTAGCCAGTTTGTTCTGCGGCGTGCTAATTATAATGTTTACAACATACGGTCATGGTAACTATTGCTATTTAACAGATGCTTTGATTTATGGTTTCGAGTGTCATAATTTTCCGTTAGCCAAAGCAATCCAGTTCATTTTAAACTGGTCATTATTTCTAATTTACTCTCTAATGTTTGGATTTTTGGCTTGGCCAATGTTACTAATAACGCTAGTTTTATGGCTACCAATTTTTTGGTATGGCTATACACTTTTTAATAATAGACGATTAAAAAAGTTGGCTTTTAGCCCGCGCAAGGCGGATTAGTTTACGTAATCCGCCGCATGGCTTTCATCCCCTTTGCCGCGCCTTCGGCTTGAGCGGCAGATGGGGAGCGGCGAGGACTGTTTGAGTGCTGATAGCACGAGTTCCGCAGCCGCCCAGATGCGGCGCTAAGACCGAAGGATAAAGCGGCAGCGGGGTGCCGTTTTCTTGGGTTACTTTCTTTTCAGGCAGTTAAAAGAAAGTAACTAGCTGTCGGGCTACCCCCGACCAATAACTTAAATATCACTTAAAACAACAATAGATGCTCTGCAACCCGCATGGGTATTGCCTCTCAGAGCATATCTAAATCACTTCAAAAATCCTAATTCTTTCAATTTCTCGCCAAACTTCTCACTCACCACTGCATATCCTTTTGCATTGGCATGCACTGCGTCTGATTTCAATTTGCCATCCGACAGCACTTCTGAAAACACTTCGGCAATCAACGGCGTTGCGGTTTCTGTGGCAATAGTTTCGTACAATGGGTGATCAGTTAAATTGCCAAAAGCAGCTTTTAATCGATTAAATTCTGGAATGGCCACCAAAATAGTAGCAATACCTTGCGCTTTAGATTGTGCCAGAATGGCTTTTAAGTTGGCAGTGGTTTCAGTTGCTGGCACTTGCTGTAAAAAATCGTTGCCACCCAGCTCTACTATCAGCAACTTTGGTTGGTAAACTTCTAGCAAATCAGGCAATCGCGCTAAGCCACCTGCGCTGGTGTCGCCTGGCACACCTTCGTTGACAATGTTCCAGCCAGTGCTTTTAGCAAGTAATGTTGGGTAATCTTCGCCTTTATTAGCACCAAGATTTGCACCCGTCCCATAGCTTAAACTATCCCCCAAAATAAGCACGGTTGCGCCTTGTGGAATTGCTGCAAATTTTGGTTTATCTTCACCGCAACTGGCTAACAGAAACAAGAAAATTAAAATGAGTTTTTTCATAATTGTTATTTAATATTTGTTTGTGATTAAAATCGATGCCCTGCAAGCCAATATCCATAAGGCTTGCAGGGCATCGATTTTTTCTCGGCGTTAAAAATGGTTTGTTTCAATAAAAAAGCCAAGCAAATGCTTGGCTTTTTTCACGCATCAATCAGTTAAACTGAGAATGAGCTGCCACAACCACAAGTGCTTTGCGCTTGCGGGTTGCGAATCACAAATTGTGAGCCTTGTAGGTTGTCTTGGTAATCAATCTCTGCGCCCATTAAATATTGCAAACTCATTGGGTCGATTAACAAAGTAACGGTGTCTTTCATCACTTGCGTGTCGTCATCGTTCACTTCTTCTTCAAAAGTAAAACCATATTG
>JANNWI010000029.1:0-5723 GCA_031414715.1 Methylophilaceae bacterium
GAAAAAATTAAACGCGCAATTAACACGTTTAAGTGAAACACAAGCGGCGTATATTGGCGTGTCGCAAGATGGCCCTTACAAGCCAGATACGTATCGTTATTAGAAACACTTGCTGGCATGCCAGCTTTAGTGTTAGTTATCAGCTTTCTGATTAATCATAAGGTTATAAAAAAGGAGAAGACACATGAAATTACTAGCAGGTTGGATTATAAACGCGCTGGCTTTGCTTGGCGTTGCGTATATTGTGCCAGGAATTCATGTGTCTAGCTTTTGGATTGCGGCAATTGCGGCGGTAGTGATTGGGTTAGCGAATATGCTGATTAAGCCGATTTTGGTGATATTAAGTTTACCAGTAACTATTATTACACTTGGCTTGTTTATATTTGTGATTAACGGCGTGTTGTTTTGGGCAGTTGGACATTTTTTACAAGGCTTCGAGGTAAAAACATTAATTGCAGGCATTATTGGTGCGTTTGCATATAGCGTTATTTCGTGGATTCTAAGTGCTATAGTTATTGATGATAAAAAGAAAAAAGATTAAAAACAAGTAGTTTAAAAGATTGTTAATGATGAAAAATATTCCAGTTAGCTTCGAGTTCTTTCCGCCAAAAACGGCGGATGGTATTGCCAACTTGCGCGAAACGCGCTTGCAATTGGCAGCTTTTAATCCTGAGTTTTTTTCTGTAACCTTTGGTGCAGGCGGTTCTACCACTGATCGTACCAAAGAAACCGTGTTTGAAATCCAGGCTGAAGGCCATCAAGCCGCACCACATATCTCTTGTATTTCTTCTAGTAAACAAGAGATTCTTGAGTTGCTGACTGCCTATCAAGCGAATGGGATTAGACGATTAGTGACTTTGCGTGGCGATGTACCTTCTGGCGAAGTGAGTGCGGGCGATTTTAAATATGCAAACGAGTTGGTGAGCTTTATTCGACAAGAAACGGGTGATTGGTTTCACTTAGAAGTGGCAGCTTACCCAGAGTTTCATCCTGAGGCGTCTTCTGCCGCTAAAGATATGGCTAACTTTAAACGTAAAGTGGAAGCGGGTGCTAATTCGGCGATTACGCAATACTTTTACAATGCCGATGCTTATTTTAGGTTTGTAGATGCTTGCGTTAGCGATGGTATTACAGTGCCAATTGTGCCAGGTATTATGCCGATTTATAACTACACGCAACTAGCGCGTTTTTCTGGCGTGTGCGGGGCGGAGATACCACGTTGGTTGCGCATGCGCTTAGAGGCTTATGCTGATGATACGCCCTCGCTACGCGCACTTGGCTTGGATGTGGTAAGTGAATTATGTGCTGTTTTACTTGCTCGGGGTGTACCAAGCTTGCACTTTTACACATTGAATCAAGCAGGCATTATTAGCAATATTATTCATAATATTGGTTTAGAAAACACCAGTAAATTTTAATGAATAGTCAATCCACGTGGATTAAACAAAGCATCTTCTACAAATAAATAATCTTTTTCGCGGCCCGCATTCCACAATGCAATCATGGTTATCCAGCGAATTTCTTCAATACGAATTTTGTCTTGTTTAAGTGCCATTGCGCGGTCAATAATTAAATCGCGCTCAACATCATTAATCACGCTAGCTTGTTGTAGAAACAAGATGAAACTAATGCTTTCAATACTGATTTTATTAAGTTCAGACTCGGCAAACATGCGTATGCCAGAATTTTTGTGGCAATAAATGGCGCTTGGTTTTGCCAACATTTTTTGCATTTCATCAAACCAATTTACCGCGCCAGTAATGTCAGAGTAAGCAAACCCTGCAGCAGAAAGTTCTTCCGTCAGCACATCGCTATTCGGATGCGCGTGATTGGCAAAGTAGTTTTCAAACATAAATACTAAAACCTCAAACATAGTTTGTCCTTATGTATTAAAGATGGGATCTAATTTTATTATTAATATTCCTACGCTTCACCTGCAACCAAACTTCTAAAACTAAATCAACACGCTAGACTAGGCTCTATAATAGGCGCTGATATTGATTACCACTTAGGACTGTAATTTTCCCATCCAGTTCTAACATCATTAGCATGGCGGAAAGTGCTTCAGTCGTCAATGCACTAAGTTGTTGCAATTGATCAAAATTGATTGCTTCAAAACCCATCAAATCAAGCACTGTATTGCCTGCTTGGTCTGTTGCTGGCGCAGAATTTATTTCACCCATTAGTCCAGTTGGGCTATACGACAGATTGTTTGCAGGCAATAAATTCTTTATTTCTTCTAAAATATCTTGTGTATTTTCAACTAACTTTGCACCCTGCTTGATTAACTGGTGACAACCTTTAGCTACGGGGGAGTGTATCGAACCTGGAATAGCAAATACTTCGCGCCCTTGTTCTATGCTTAAGCGCGCGGTGATGAGCGATCCGCTCTCAATATTTGCTTCTACTACTAAGCAGCCTAAGCTTAAGCCGCTAATTAAACGATTGCGACGCGGGAAATTTTGCGCTTTAGATGGCGTGCCAAGTGGAAATTCTGAAATAATTAAGCCACGCTCTGCGATTTTATGCGCTAAATCACGATGGCGCGCGGGGTAAACAATATCTAAGCCAGTACCCACCACAGCAATGGTGGCACCATTTGCTTTTAATGCACCCCTGTGGGCAGCTGCATCAATACCTAGCGCCATACCACTAACCACGCACAAACCTGAATGACATAAACTAGCAGAAAATTCCTCAGCATTTTTTTCACCTTGTGGTGTTGCGCTGCGGCTACCTACAATGGCAAGACTGGGGTGGTTTAGCCAATGTAAATTACCAATCGCGTATAACACCGCAGGTGGATTGCTAATCTCTAATAATTTTTGTGGGTATTCGCTATCGGCCAGTGTGACAATATGCGTATCGTCTCTTTTTAGCCAATCCAAAGTTGGCTTAATTGCCTCGGCATTTACACCGCGGTTAATTTTTCGCGCAACTTCTTCATCAACTATTTCGCGCAGCTGGCCAATGCGGGCACTGTAAATAGCCTGTGGAGAGCCAAACTTGGTGAGTAGTTGGCAAAGTATTGCGTTGCCTAAGCCTTGGGTTTGATTTAGCGCAATCCATTGTGCGACATCAGTAGTTTGAATGTCGGTACTTGACTGCAGTATTGGTTGCATTTACAGAGTTTGCATTTACGGCGTTTGCACTGCGTCTAGCGTGTAAACAGCATCTGATGAGTTCATAATTAAACCGTAGGATATTTTGTCAAAGGTTCTAAATACCATTAGCAAACCCACGCGTTCATCGGGCAATTTCACTTGACCTGGTTTTAATACCACGTTTGTTTGTTTGACATCTTTTTCAAAGTTAACAATTTTTTTGCCATCTGCACCAGTTTTAACATCAAAATTAAGTGCTTTTAACTTTTTCTCTTCTGGCACTACTTGCTTATTCTTTGGGTCTTTATATTCAGGGTCAGTAATCACTTTACCATAGCGCTTAATAGCTAATACATGGCCTTCTTCTAGGCCATCATTTTTACCACGATTAATTGAAACCACGGTATTAGGCCCGCCTTCGGCTACACCACCGTAAATGCGCATAATGCGGCCGTTAATTTCTTTATCTGGTGCATGTGGCACAAAGCTACTTTTAAATTCGTCAGCCGAAACCACTAAACGGTCTTTGACGAAAATCTCTTCTTTGGCACGCACAATGTCGCCAGTGGCAGGCGCGCCGAAGCGAGCAATATCAACATCACCCAAATAAATTGCCTCTGTACCCAATACTTCGCGCGTATCTGGGTCGGTTAGTTGCTCACCAGGGCGATAAATATTCCAATGCGTGCCTTCGCCCTCTTTAATGTCATTAACATAAACGCGTGTACCAGGGCTTAAAATGACACGGTTATATGGGCCAGAAATAATGCGTGGTGATTTATCTAATTGACCATTTTCAATTAATAGTGGTTGGCTTAAAAATGGCGTAATCACACTGGGTGAAATGGTTTGAATTGCTTCTGCGTCTAGCGGCTCTTCAACGATACCCGGTTCTAGGACTACCGTTTCACGAATCAATTTTAACTGAGGGCTACCACTGCTGTTGTCTAGCGCTACTATGTCGCCTGGATAAATAAGGTGCGGGTTTTTAATTTGATCACGGTTCATACGCCAAACTTTTGGCCACTGCCATGGGTCTTTTAAAAATTTACCAGAGATGCCCCACAATGTATCGCCTTTTACCACTACGTAGCGTTCTGGCGCATTTTTTTGCAGTTGTATTTCATTAGCAAAAATGTTGAAGCTTAAGCAGCTAAGTACTAGCAGCGTTATAATACGTTTTTTCATTGCATGACCTCGGTCAAAAAAGCGGCAAAATGTTACACTTTGCATTCGCGAAATTGCATTAAATTTAGCATGTAATCCATTCAACAATCAAGCTTTTTTACTAAAACATGGCTTTTGTTTATATGGATTGTTGATATAAGACAACACTTTACTATTTTATTATGGCAAAACTGACAATATTGAATTACCCAGATCCGCGTTTACACACGGTGGCTAAACCTGTTAAAGAGGTGAATGACGATATTCGCAAGCTAATTGCAGATATGGCTGAAACTATGTACACCGCGCCTGGCATAGGTTTGGCTGCTACGCAGGTGGATAAGCATATACAATTGTTATTGGTGGATACCAGCAAAGAGCAGAACAATTTGCAGGTATTTATTAACCCAAAAATTGTGGCAAAAACAGGCGAGCAAGAATACGAAGAAGGCTGCTTATCGGTTCCGGGTATTTATGAAACAGTAACGCGCGCCGAAAATATTACGGTTGAAGCACTGGATGCCAATGGCAAAAAATTTAAGTTAAAAGCCGAAGGCCTGCTTGCAGTTTGTATTCAGCACGAGATGGATCATTTGCTGGGCAAAGTATTTGTGGAATATTTATCGCCACTGAAACGCAACCGAATTCGCGCAAAAATGGTGAAACATAATCGCGAAATTGAACGAAATTCATATTAAAAATGCAATTTTTGTTGCCATACGGTGTTACAAACCCAAAAATTGTCCTAACATAATCATGCATATGCGGCGCCCAATTTTTGGCTTTGTGCCTAGTCTGGCTTAATCAATTAAATTTTTAATGACGAATTTAACAATGATTAAAGAGTTTTATTCATGAAAATTATTTTTGCTGGAACGCCCGAGTTTGCTGTGCCTGCCTTGCATGCCTTGCTGGATGAGGCTTCTGAGGGTGATAACTTTGAAGTTTGCATGGTGCTGACGCAGCCAGATCGTCCTGCTGGGCGTGGCATGCAGCTAAAAGCCAGTCCTGTAAAGCAACTGGCATTGCAGCACAATTTAAACGTGTTTCAGCCAGAAAGTTTAAAACCAGCAGAAATTCAGGCACAAATTGCTGATGTCAACGCAGATGTGATGATTGTTGCCGCATATGGTTTGATTATTCCCACCACCGTTTTAAATATGTTCAGCCCTGCAAATAAAAAACTCGGCAGCTACAACATTCACGCCAGCTTGTTACCGCGTTGGCGCGGTGCGGCACCCATTCATCGTGCGCTGTTGGCAGGTGATGCAGAAACTGGCGTGACCATCATGGAAGTGGTGCCAGCATTAGATGCAGGCAATATGATTAGCAAAAGTGTGGTTAAAATTACCGATGCCGATACCACGCAAACGCTGCACGATAAACTAAGCCAACAAGGTGCAGATTTAATGGTAGAGGCGATGCGAGATTTGGTTAAAAGTGGCAAACTAT
>JANNWI010000030.1:0-3528 GCA_031414715.1 Methylophilaceae bacterium
GCAAGTGGTGGTGCTAGCCACCACGCCAATTATTACCAGCAAATTAGTACAAAAAGCTTTGCAGGACAATATTGCAAGCATGATGTCGTTTGATACAGCGCGCAAAAATTTTGAGCAGCAATATTTAATCAATCTACTAAAAGCCACTCAGGGTAATGTGACACAAGCAGCGCGCATTGCCGACCGCAACCGCACCGATTTTTATAAATTATTGCAACGCCATCAGATAAATCCAATGTTGTTCAAAGAATCCGCGGCATCAAATTCACTAACTAGTGAATAGTGTCGCTATTGAGAGACAAAAGAAGTCTCAATTAATCAGTTAGTTAGCTTTTTTATTTAAAAACCGTCTCTTTTTAGAGACAGTTTATCCAGTTATTATTGTCTAAAATATACCTAAGTTACTGTTTTATATGCATTAAAAAATGTGGCACAGCGCGTGCTAATACTGTTTTATAGCATTTATTAATTGTATAGGAATCACATCATGGTTAAGTTCATTCATTTAAGCACATTTAACAAGGCATCAATCATGCTCATCACAGGCATATCACTTGCAGCACTATATATACCATTGACGATTGCGGCAGACGCTAAAGAGCTTGTGGTAGAGACAGCCGCCGATGCTGACTTTAAAAAGTTAGACATCAATAGTGACAAAAAAATATCACTAAAAGAAGCGGTGAAAGATAAGACATTAATAGCTAGCTTTGACATGTCCGACATGAACAAAGATGGCAGCATTACACCTGACGAATATTCCAGCTATAAAGCCAGTAGCATGAAAAGTTTAGATAGCACAGCGCCAACAGGCGCGGCGCCTACAACAGCACCAGTTACACCTTAAAGTCCTAGCAGTAACCCTGTAAATCTCCCCTTAGATTTATAGGTTTAGCCACACTGTTATGCAGTGTGGCTTTTTTTACGTGCAAAAAAATATGCCCTGCAAGCCAATATTCATGCGGCTTGCAGGGCATACAAATAATGTATTTAAATAAAAGTACTAAAATGAAACTACTTATGATTAAAGTACTTAAAAAAGCACTCAAAAATAAACGTTTCATTCTTTACCTATTTGATAAACTTCATAACTGACTTCAACAATTTTGCCTGTACTGGCGTCCACTTCCACTTTAATTTCTTCGCCATCAGCTTCTTTAATATCAAATTCATAAGAGCCTTTGCCATCTGGCTCAAGCTCATACTCTGTCTCAACTACAGCGCCAGGATGCGCGGCTAGCGCTGTCGCTTTTGCATCGGCTTCTGAAACTTTTGCCAATTCTTTAAATTTAGCATCATCCACTTTTGTCTCTTGTTCCACTTCAGTCACTTTGCCAGTTTTTACGTTGCATTCAATATCCCAAGCAGTACCATCTGCAGACTCAATATCAAACTCATACATGGCTGTTTTTTTCTCTGATTTCATTTCAAGTTTTACAATTTTTCCATCATGGTTACTAAGCGCCGCTTTAACACACTTGCCTAAGCTATCATAAGCTTTTGGTTTGAGGCTAGCGTGATCCGCCAAAGCAGAGGTGGTAAATGCCGCAGCAAGTAAAGTAGCGCCTAAAGTGAGTTGTAGTTTCAAGGTAAATCTCCTAAATGAAAAACGAATTGAATAAATGAAGCGATAATATAAAAACAAATATAGTCTTCACCGCATAGATTAATGCAACTGCGAATAAATTCAATAAGTGTTTGAATTTTTTACATTTTTTACAAAATTTTTACATTTTTGGTTATAAATAACCATCAATCCGGTTATATGCAACCAAAACCAACTAAACAGCGACCAGCCCTTTAATGGCCGGATGCGGGTCATAGTTTTCCAATGTAAAGTCTTCAAATTTAAAGCTAAAAATATCCGTCACATTGGGGTTGATTTTCATTTGCGGCAAAGCGCGATGTTCGCGTGTAAGTTGCTCATTCACTTGCTCCATGTGGTTGGTGTAAATATGCGCATCGCCCAGCGTATGTACGAAATCACCCAGTTTTAAGCCGCAGACTTGCGCTACCATCATGGTTAACAGTGCATAAGAAGCAATATTAAACGGCACGCCTAGGAATATATCTGCACTGCGTTGATAGAGCTGACAACTTAGACGACCATCAGCCACATAAAACTGAAAAAAAGCATGGCATGGCGGCAATTTCATTTGGTCTACATCCGCCACATTCCAAGCTGATACAATTAAGCGACGAGAATCAGGATTGTTTTTAATTGCGTTGACCACCTGTGTAATTTGGTCAATATGTGTGCCGTCTGATTTTGGCCAATTACGCCATTGGTAGCCATATACAGGGCCGAGATTACCGTTTTCATCCGCCCACTCATCCCAAATGCGTACACCATTTTCTTTCAGGTAGGCAATATTGGTGCTGCCTTGCAAAAACCATAACAACTCATGAATAATGGACTTAAGATGCACTTTTTTAGTGGTGAGCAAGGGGAAACCCTCTGCTAAATTAAAGCGCATTTGATAACCAAAAACCGACAACGTGCCAGTGCCAGTACGGTCTTCTTTTTTATTGCCATGCAGCAGTACATGGCGCATCAAGTCTGTATATTGTTGCATGTGTTTATATAAATTCTTTTGCTTTGTTAATTGAATCAATCACATTAGGTCTGGCTTTATATTTTTTGCGCAGTATTTTTTCGTCTTTGTCTAAATCAGCACATCTCCGCTTTGTTACTGCAGCGTTAATTTCCTTTGCGCGATGTTTATCATAAGGCTCTTCACCAGCCCAATGAATGCAATCGATTTGACGTTTGTTAAATAACTTAACTTGTTTAGGCAAGCCCTTATTGATAAGCGCCACTTCTTCATCATAATCAGCATAAACGCTAGAAATAAACAGACTCATTAAGAACACAAATATTCTCACTGTGGAATTTAAGTATGCTTTACAATAAATGCTTTAATTGCTGCGACATCTGCGTCCATTACGTCAAATTTTTGCGGTAAACTCTCAATACCAAGCAAGCCTGCAGGCCGCTCTGGTGCTTGTCCTAATGCTTCGATAATGGCATCCTCAAACTTAACTGCTAGCGCCGTTTCTAGCACCACCATTGGTGTGCTTTGCTCGCGCTGGGGGTTGTTTATAAAGTCTAACGCCACTTTTAAACCATCTGCTGTGTGCGTATCTATCACCACGCCGTATTTATTGCTTGTTTCGCGTATTGTTTGCATACGGTTTTGGTGATTACTGCTGCCTGATACAAAGCCAAAATCAGCTAATTTTGGCATTAAAGTAGTTAAATCAAACGCGCCGCCTTTATCAACAATGTTCCACAACTCACTTACTTTTGCGGCATCTTTGCCAACCAAATCATACACAAACCGCTCAAAATTTGAAGCTTTGCTAATGTCCATCGAAGGGCTGCTAGTGTGATAAGTATTAGCCGAGCCACGCGGTTTGTAAATGCCCGTTTTAAAAAATTCGTCCAGCACGTCATTCTCGTTGGTCGCCACGATTAATCTATCAATCGGCAAACCCATCATGCGCGCAATATGGCCTGCACAGACG
>JANNWI010000031.1:0-2262 GCA_031414715.1 Methylophilaceae bacterium
TCAACACGCTGGTGATTTGCGCCGTGGCGTGGTCAGTCAGCCACTCTTTGGCTTCGCGCGCTTTGGTGAGTAACATTCGCGTATCTTGCGCATTGACTGGCTTACATTGACTCTGTTCAAGTATCCAGCAGAAAATGCGGCGGTCAAAGTCGTCGCCGCCAAGTGCAGAATCACCGTTGGTAGAAAGTACTTCAAATACACCCTTTGATAACTTGAGTATCGAAATATCAAACGTACCGCCGCCCAAATCGTAAATCACATAAGTGCCCTCAACGCCAGTGTCTAAGCCGTAAGCTACGGCAGCGGCGGTGGGCTCATTTAATAAGCGCAGTACGTTTAAGCCTGCCAAGCGCGCCGCATCTTTGGTGGCTTGGCGTTGCGCGTCATCGAAATAAGCGGGCACTGTAATCACCACACCAACTAATTCACCACCTAGGGACTTCTCAGCACGGATTTTAAGCGTTTTTAAAATTTCTGCAGAGATTTCTACCGGGCTTTTAATACCAGCACGGGTTTCAATTTGCAGCATTTCGCCAGATTCGGTTTTTGTCTCGATAAAGTGATACGGTTGCATCGAGACATCAATATCTTTTAGGCCACGGCCCATAAAGCGTTTGGCAGAGACGATGGTATTGGCTGGGTCTTGTGATTGCGCGGCTTGCGCGATATAGCCCACATCTACACGATTTGAATCAGTACCGTTATCTGGCAAATAGCGCACTACGCTTGGCAATAGCGCATGTCCATCATCGTCAATTAATACACTACTTAAGCCGCTACGCACGGTGGCAACTAGTGAGTTGGTGGTGCCTAAATCGATACCAACCGCTAGCTTATGCTGATGTGGCGCGGTAGATTGGCCAGGTTCGGATATTTGCAAAAGTGCCATTATTTTTACGCTAGTCTTACAGCTTTAGTCTTCTAATTTTTCGATGGATTTAACAATATCAGCACGCACTTTATCCATAAAGATGAGTTTACGTGCACTTTCGGTGGCATCGTTTAAATGATTATGCTGAAATTGGTTTTTCAAACTTTCTTGTAAGTTTTTGCCAGCAATATCAATTTCGACTAACAGATTTTCTAGCGCTGAAACATTGTGCGCACTCTCAGCATCTTCGATCGCCTCACGCCACTGCATTTGCTGCATTAAAAAATCGGCAGGCATTTGGTTATTTTTTTCATCTATTGCAACAATGCCTTGCAAACTCAATAAATACGCAGCACGCAGGCCAGCTGATTTAAGCGTTATGTAAGCCTCATTAGCAAGTGTGGCGGTTTGCATTGAGGCTAATTTTTCTGCAGGTGAGGCAGTGACATAACGGTCTGGGTGCGACTCAGACTGTATTTTTCGGTAACTACTTTCTAAGGTTGCTGTATCTAGGCCAAATGTTTGGGGTAGTTTAAATAGCTCGAAATAATTCATATTGTACTAAAAATTAAAGTGCTAAAAAATTAAACAGTGAAACTTTCGCCACAGCCGCACTCGTCCTTCACATTCGGGTTGTTAAACTTAAAGCCTTCGTTCAAACCTTCTTTGGTGAAATCGAGTTCAGTACCGTCAATGTATGCCAAGCTTTTTGGGTCAACAATCACCTTCACACCGTGGCTTTCAAAGCTCATGTCTTCTGCATGTAATTCGTCCACAAACTCAAGCGTATAGGCCATACCAGAGCAGCCTGTGGTTTTAACGCCCAAGCGTAAACCAATGCCTTTGCCACGATTAGCAAGGAATTTGTCGACACGGTTAGCCGCTGCTTCAGTTAAACTAATTGCCATAGATCTCTCTTTAAATTGATAAGAATTTAAAAATTCTTATGCTGCCACTTTCGCTGCTAACTGTTTGGCTTTAATATCGGCCACAGCCGCTTTAATAGCGTCTTCCGCCAATACTGAGCAGTGAATTTTTACTGGCGGCAAGGCCAACTCTTCCGCAATCGCAGAATTTTTAATCGCATAAGCTTCATCCACTGTTTTACCTTTTAACCATTCGGTAACCAATGAACTAGACGCAATTGCTGAACCGCAACCATAGGTTTTGAATTTAGCATCTTCAATGATGCCGCTATCGTTTACCTTAATCATCAACTTCATTACGTCGCCACAAGCTGGCGCACCCACCATGCCAGTACCTACGTTTGGGTCATTTTTATCTAATGAGCCGACGTTTCTCGGGTTTTCGTAGTGATCTAATACTTTGTCTGAATATGCCATTTTGTTGCTCCTTTGCCTGGTTTAATCACCAGTAATCTAATGTGCAGC
>JANNWI010000032.1:0-5400 GCA_031414715.1 Methylophilaceae bacterium
GACCCAAAAATAGCCCACCAGTAGGATACAAAAAAGTCAGAAATTGCCATCACTGCCAAAGTAGGCCCTGGCAAATCAGCTCCAAAACTAGAAAATAGTTCTTTGAATGCTGGAATGACAAAAATCATGATAATTGCAACAATCACAAATGCAACTACAAGAATAGAGGTAGGATAAAACAATGCTGATTTAATCTTACTTTTAATCGCTTGAATTTTTTCTTTGTATGTTGCCAAGCGATCTAACAACGTGTCTAAAATACCTGCTTGTTCACCTGCACCAACTAAATTGCAGAATAAGTTATCAAAATAAAGTGGATATTTACGAAATGAAGTACTCAAACTGCTGCCAGTTTCTACATCGGCTTTAATATCACCCAATAGTTTGGCTACTGCAGGGTTGCTATGACCTTTGCCAACAATATCAAACGCTTGTGCAGCGGCACGCCCGCTTTCATCATGGTGGCGAGTTGCCGTGTAAATAACGTAATATCCTTATCTGTAATTTTGCCTTTGCTGGCAAATGCACTTTGTTTTTTAACCTTGGTAACAGTTATGCCTTGGCGGCGCAACGTTGCGTTGACAAAAGATTCACCAGCTGCGCGCATTTCGCCTTTAATCACTTTGCCTTTTTTGTCTTTACCTTCCCATAGGTAGGTAATTTGCTTACTTACTACAGCGGCCATATTACGTCCTTAATTTAAGCTAGCAGATTACTGATTGATTTATTCATTCGTACACGCTTCAACTTCTGCCACAGAGGTTAAGCCTTGCATCACTTTAAGTATGCCAGAACGGCGTAAATCATTAACGCCCTCTTTTTTGGCTTGATCAGCAATATCAATCGCATTGCCTTGCGACATGATAATGCGCGAAATGGCATCCGTCACTGGCATCACTTGATAGATGCCAACGCGGCCTTTATAGCCGTTATTACACATTTCGCAGCCACCTTCTTTGGGGCCATAAAGCTGCCATTTCTCTTTAAAATCTTCTTCTCTAAAACCCACAGTAAGCAAGGCTTCTTTAGGCGCATCAATCGGCACTTTGCAGCTTTTGCATAGACGCCTAGCTAGACGCTGCGCGGTAATCAGTGAAACGGCAGAGGCAATATTAAACGGCGCTACCCCCATGTTCATTAAGCGCGTCAGTGTGGAAGGCGCATCGTTGGTATGCAAAGTAGAAAGCACCATATGACCAGTTGACGCGGCTTTAATCGCCATATCTGCCGTTTCAAGGTCACGAATCTCACCAATCATAATAATGTCAGGATCTTGTCTCAAAAACGACTTAAGCGCAGCCGCAAATGTCAGACCTTGCTTGTCATTGACGTTGACTTGATTAATGCCTGCCAGCGGAATTTCGCAGGGGTCTTCCGCTGTGGCAATATTCACACCAGGGTTGTTGAGAATATTGAGGCAAGTGTAAAGCGAAACTGTTTTACCAGAGCCGGTTGGACCCGTTACCAACACCAAACCATAGGGGCGGCTCACTGCAGCTAATAAAGCTTCTTTTTGTGCTGGTTCGTAGCCTAATGCTTCAATACCCAAGGTGGCGCTGGTTGGGTCTAAAATACGCATGACGATTTTTTCGCCATGAATCAGTGGCAGCGTACTCACACGGAAATCAATGGTACGCGATTTTGACAGCACCAGTTTCATGCGACCATCTTGCGGGATGCGCTTTTCTGAAATATCTAAACTAGAGATAACTTTAATACGTGAAGCGAGCTTGTCTTTAATTGCCAACGGTGGCTGCGCAATATCACGTAATTCGCCGTCAATTCGGTAACGAATACGATAAAATTTTTCGTAAGGCTCAAAATGCAAGTCTGAAGCACCCATATTAATGGCATCTAACAGCATTTTGTTTAAAAATTTAACGACAGGGGCATCGTCAACTTCTTGCGTATCAGCAACAGCCTCTTCATCGCCACCGCCCATATCAAGGTCAAAGTCACCGTCCATATCCAGCGATGTCATGGAAGTATCTTTAGACTCAATGATTCGGTCTATCCACTTGCCGAGTTTGTCGTCTTCTACCACCACGGGTGACAAGGTCATACCCATTTGAAACTGCACGCTATCTAAGGCATGCAAATTGGTGGGGTCAGAAATGGCCACAAACAACACATTGTTTTGACTTTTTAGGCCAATCACGCGGTTGGCCTGCATTAATTTAAGATCAATCGATTTTGCAGGCAAGTAATCTGCATTAAAGGCATCTAAATTAAAGTAAGGAAACCCAAACGATTTCGACGTCATTTCTGCAATTTTCTCTGCAGAGATTTTTCTGCTGGCAATGACATTGCTAATAAACGGTGTTTTGGCAATATTGGCTTGCGATTGGATATTGTTTGCCTCAGATTCTGATAGCAAATTCTCTTGCACCAATAATCGGGCAAGACCACTTAATTTAATCGATGTTGCGTTTGCAGCCATGTGTTATGTTTCTCAATTATTGTATTTTAGAATGATATTTAATCTAGTTATTTATCTATTCTATCTAAACTATTGTAGTTAAACAATATTTTAAAGGGTGCAACAGCTAGCCAGTTAGCTGTAATAATGCACTTTTACTTTTTTGTTGTAAAGACAATGGTGACCTTGTTTTTACATTTTGCCATGTGCTATCACGCAAAACATGCCAAATAAACAACACATTAAACATAAACTTAACTATTTGTGATTAAATTAGTGTGGGGTAATTAGTAACATGCTCTGCAAGCCTTATGCTTATTGGCTCGCAGGGCATCTATTTTTGCACGCGCGAATTTACTTAATTTTACAAATGTTTAATAATTTCATCACCAAATTCAGCGGTGCCTACTTCCGTTGCGCCTTCCATTTGGCTGGCAAAATCACCCGTCACACGTTTAGACAGTATCGCTTTTTGCACGCCAGCCATCACTAAATCGGCCGCTTCTAGCCAACCCATGTGGCGTAACATCATTTCTGCCGAAAGAATAATCGAGCTAGGATTAGCCAAATTTTTACCAGCAATTTTAGGCGCTGTGCCATGCGTGGCCTCAAACATGGCGACAGTATCAGATAAGTTTGCACCTGGCGCAATGCCAATGCCGCCCACTTGTGCCGCTAGCGCATCGCTCATGTAATCGCCGTTTAAATTAGTGGCGCATACCACGTCATAATCGCTGGGGTGCAACAAAATTTCTTGCAAAAACGCATCAGCAATGCAATCTTTAATCACAATGCCATTTGGCTGGTTTTCAGAAGGTATACTCAACCAAGGCCCGCCGTCAATTTCCACTGCGCCAAATTCTTCCTTGGCCAATTGATAACCCCAATCTCTAAAGCCGCCTTCGGTAAACTTCATAATATTACCTTTGTGCGTTATTGTCACACTTTTACGATTGTTATCAATGGCATATTGAATAGCCTTGCGGATGAGGCGCTGCGTGCCTTCTGGCGATACGGGCTTAATACCAATGGCGCAATTTTCAGGGAAGCGGATTTTTTTGCGCATGCCCATATCACTTAAAAATTGAATCACTTTTGCCGCTTCATCAGTGCCTGCGGCCCATTCAATACCAGCGTAAATATCTTCGGTATTTTCTCTAAAAATCACCATATCGGTTTTTTCTGGGTGCTTCACTGGGCTAGGCACACCAGTAAAATATTGTACAGGACGCAAACAGACATATAAATCAAGCTCTTGGCGCAAGCTAACATTGAGCGAACGAATGCCACCACCCACCGGTGTGGTCAGCGGTCCTTTAATCGACACCACATATTCGCGTACCGCTTGCATGGTTTCAGCAGGCAACCAAGTGTCTTTACCATCTTTATCTTTGCCATAGGTTTTTACGGCTTTTTCGCCCGCGTAAACTTCCATCCAGGCAATTTTGCGCTTACCAGCGTAGGCTTTCCTCACAGCGGCATCCACTACTTTTTGCATCGGCGGTGTAATATCTGCACCTATGCCATCGCCCTCAATAAATGGGATAATCGGGTTGTGCGGAACGTTGAGCGAGTTATCTGCATTGACGGTGATTTTTTCACCATTACTTGGGACTATTATTTTTGAAGCTACTTTTGTCATTGCTGTTTATTTCCTAAATGATTGTTTTATTTAATAAGCCGTTTAACGTCGTGTGCCAGTTTAGCGCTCATGAGAAGCATTCCACGTTAAAAGACTTCATTAAAATCCCCAATATCTATGCGGCTGGTCGTTTAGATACCGACAGTGAAGGTTTACTTATTTTAACCGATGATGGCGTTTTGCAACACAAATTAAGCCATCCCAAACACAAAGAAGTGAAAACTTATTGGGCGCAGGTAGAAGGCACACCAACTGAAGCAGACCTAAAACCATTACAAATTGGTGTCGATTTAGGCGATTTTGTCACACAGCAAGCGCAAGTTAAAATAATCATTGAGCCGCCAAGTTGTTGGCCACGAAACCCGCCAATACGCGAGCGCAGAGCGATTCCAACCACATGGTTAGAAATTAAAATTAGTGAGGGGAAAAACCGCCAAGTACGCCGCATGACGGCTAAAATAGGCTTTCCGACTTTGCGCCTGATACGCTACAGTATTGGCAGTTATAGCATTGACAATATTGAAATTGGAACTTTTAAAATCATATGAAGCCAGTGATTATTTTTAGATTTTTAGGTCGAGAAGGCGCCGGCTATTTAGGCGATTTTTTAACAGCACAAAATATTCCTTGGCAATTGCACGAGATAGACTTAGGCAAGCCAGCACCCGCATCAATATTGGCTTACAGCGGCATGGTATTAATGGGTGGGCCAATGAGTGTGAATGACGATTTACCTTGGATTGCGCCTATTTTGGCATTGGTGCGCGAAGCCAAAGCCAACGATATTCCTGTACTCGGCCATTGCTTGGGCGGCCAGCTGATGAGCAAAGCCCTAGGCGCAAGCATTACCCAAAACTCCATAAAGGAAATTGGCTGGGGCGAAGTAACGGTGAGCAACAACCAAGCCGCTAAAAACTGGTTTGGCAACATCGAAACCTTTTATGCGTTTCATTGGCATGGAGAAACATTCGCATTGCCACATGGCGCTATTCATTTGCTTTCTAGCCCACATTGTCAAAACCAAGCATGGAGTATTGGCAAGCATCTAGCTTTTCAAACACCCATTGAAATGACTGTGGAAATGGTACAAAAATGGTGTGAAGAGGGGGCAGATGAATTGGTTGAATCTGCCGATAGTATTGCAGTGCAACAGGCTGCGCAAATGCAAGAAATCTTACCAGTACATGTGTTTTTTCTTAATAAAGTAGCCAACCAAGTTTATATGCAGTGGATTCAAGGCCTTAAACATTAAGATGTCAAACTCTAGTATGTTAAAATAACGCAAATTTCAAGAGAACTGCACTATGTCTGGAAACACCATTGGAACTTTATTCACGCT
>JANNWI010000033.1:0-1901 GCA_031414715.1 Methylophilaceae bacterium
AGCATTTGATTTTTAACTTCTTGAGCTGGCGGTATTGCAATTTCACTTATGCTTTCAAATTTTTGTAAATTTGATATAAATAATATTGGAATAAGTAAGGTAATAAAACCTACAATCAGCTTTGAATTTTTTGTATTTAAGCCAATTGAAACTAGCGCTAGTAGTAAGGGTAGAAAGTGTAGGGAATATAGAAAAATCTCTTCACCGTATAGCAGATGTAAAAATAACTGACCAAGGATAGTAAGGCCAAGAGTAATTCTCAGAGGGAGTTGGGCTTTCAATTTAAAAAATCCGATTGCGCTGATAGTCAACGTACATATCCATAAAAGGCTACCCGCCATTTCGATTAAATTGCTTGATGCAGGCATTGAACTCTGGAAACTGATCAATGGCCAGCCATCAATATTATGATCGATTATATTGATAGCAGGAGAGATAACGGCGTGAAAAAAGAATGTGCTAACTAATGCGGCCACTCTGGCTAGGCTAGGAGCAAACATGTAACTAGCTTCTTCACTGTCGCCTAGAAAAAAAACAGTGTGATAAAAAAAGTGTTTCTGAACTCCCCAAAGTATAGTGACCAAAGCCAGTGAAATTAAGCAAAGTTTTATTGTTTCTCTGGTACTTCTACCGGCAAATGTAGCTGCAACCCCACTCATCCAATTAGTGATGGTTGTGCTAAGTGTGATTATATTTAGTAAGATATAGCCTGTGTTGGATATAGGTTTGCAGTTGGCCAGAGCTGCAAAACACAATGCAATAATTATATTTAAGGACCCTAAAGCGTAACTCTCGGGCACAGATAGCCAAAACATTGCAGATGCACTACTTAACCCGAGTATTGTGAGAAGTATGGCATGAAAACGACTATTTCCAATCAGTCTAAACATCCCATAAAGACACAAGCCCCAAATTGACGCTATAGTGCAAACAACTATTTTTACTGCCGTAAAGGTGCTAAAGCCTAATTTTTTTAACAAAAAGACTGGAGAGTGAGTCTGAATTGGGAGCAGCGGATGCACTTTCGCGCGGTAGTGGGCTTCTGACACTCTGCTGGACATGGCACTATATGTACGGCCTAGATCCGCTTGGAAATATACATTTTTGCTAGAAGTAATTAAGCTCGTGTTATGGAGTTCATATAGCTGGCTTGTAGATAGCCCACTTACTAATAAAATGATAAAAGAAATAAGCACTTCTTTAGGTGATAGGAAAAGTGAAAATTTAAAATATTTCGTTTTATACAACATCATTTCCTTTGGAAACTGCCTAAATAAACGCACTTAAATGCGTTTGAAGTACAGCTATTAATTACGATTATAACTTTTTTTCGCTCTAGGATGCGCCGCATCATACACTTTGGTCAAATGTTGATAATCCAAATGCGTGTATACCTGCGTGGTACTAATATTGGCGTGGCCTAACATTTCTTGCACAGCGCGTAAATCGCCGCTACTTTGCAGCACATGCGTGGCAAAACTGTGGCGCAACATGTGCGGATGCACGCTGGAATTGATGCCTTGTTTAATAGACCAGCCTTTAATGCGATATTGAATATTGCGTGAGGAAATAGGCCTGCCCTGCAAGCCAATAAACAAGCGGCTTGCAGCGGTATTATTTAAAGAGTCATTTTTGGTTGAAATTTGCGCACGATGTGCCAGCCACTTTTTGATGGCAAAAATGGCGTGGCTGCCCAGCGGCACAATGCGCGTTTTGTTGCCTTTACCAGTGACTTGCACGGTACCTTCACTAAAATCTAGCGCGTCAATATTCAGGTTTACCAGCTCGCTCAAGCGTAAACCGCTGGAATAAAATAGCTCTAAAATAGCGTGGTCGCGCACGCTTAAAGTGTCATTTTCTTTAATATCTACTAATTTGGTCGCTTGCTCAATGGACAGTGC
>JANNWI010000034.1:0-2727 GCA_031414715.1 Methylophilaceae bacterium
CTAGGCGATCAACCAGCATATCACCATTAAGCGCTGACATAGGGATAAAGCGAATATCGTGGCCAGCGGCTGTTTTACTTTGTGCCAAGCCAATTTCATTTGCAAATGCTAGATAATCGGCACAGATTTTATTGTAATTGGCTTCATCGTACTGCATTAAATCCATTTTGTTTACGGCCACAACAATATGCTGAATACCTACCAAGTGCGCTAAGTAACTGTGGCGTCTCGTCTGAGTTAACACGCCTTTGCGTGCATCAATCAAAATAATGGCTAAGTTTGCAGTAGAAGCCGCAGTAACCATGTTGCGCGTGTATTGCTCATGACCAGGCGCATCGGCGATGATGTATTTGCGCGTACCGGTACTAAAGTAGCGATAAGCGACGTCAATGGTAATGCCTTGCTCGCGCTCCGCTTGCAGGCCGTCAGTCAATAGTGATAAATCTACCGCTTCCATGCCGCGTTTTTTCGAGGTGTTAGAAATTTGCGTCAGCGTATCTGCTAGTATCGTCTTGGTATCAAATAGCAGGCGGCCGATGAGTGTGCTCTTGCCATCATCGACAGAGCCGCAGGTCATAAAGCGTAATAAAGAGTCGTTGTGTTGTGCCATTAAAAGTAGCCTTCTTTTTTTCTTTGTTCCATACTTGCGTCTGAAGTCTGGTCATCTAAACGCGTAGCACCGCGCTCAGTAATGGTGGTGGTGGCGGTTTCTAGCACAATTTTACTCACATTATCTGCGTCTGAAAGCACAGGCGCAGTACAGGTGATATCGCCCACCGTTCTAAAACGCACCTGCATATTAACCACTTGTTCGCCAGCTTTAGGTACGTTAATGACTTCACCATCGGCAAGTTTTACGTTGGCAGGCATCATGGCGCCACCACGCATAATGATGTCGCGATTGTGGGCAAAATAAATGCTTGGCAACTGTAAATTCTCGCGCTCAATGTATTGCCACACGTCCATTTCTGTCCAATTGGATATTGGAAAAGCACGAATGTTTTCGCCTTTGTGACTGCGTGCATTATATAAATTCCATAATTCAGGGCGCTGATTTTTCGGATCCCATTGGCCAAATTCATCGCGGAAACTCATGATACGTTCTTTGGCGCGCGCCTTTTCTTCATCGCGGCGTGCGCCACCAATACAGCAATCAAAGCCATGCTCTTCAATCGCTTCCAGCAAAGTCACTGATTGATGCTTGTTACGTGGCTCGTCAGGCGTTTTTAGCACCACAGTACCGCGTTTCATCGAATCTTCAACTGAACGCACAATTAAGCGCTCACCCAATTCAGCGGCGCGTTGGTCTCTAAAATCAATCACTTCTTGGTAATTGTGGCCAGTATCAATATGCATTAACGGAAAAGGAAAGCGACCAGGGCGAAACGCTTTTTCAGCCAAACGCAAAATGCACAGCGAATCTTTGCCGCCAGAAAACAGCAAAACAGGGTTAGAGCATTGACCCGCTACTTCACGCAAAATGTGAATCGCTTCTGCTTCAAGCCAATCTAAATGTGACAGCGGCTGATGTTTATTATTTAGCATATTCAGTTACTTAGGGTTTATATTCAAAGTTTTATATTGGTGAATGTAGAAGCTATTTAACATGCAAGCCGCACTCTTTGTTGAGTGGGTCTTCCCACCACCAGCGGCCAGCGCGCACGTCCTCGCCCATGGCAATCGCGCGCGTGCAAGGCGCACAACCAATGCTTGGGTAAAACTGGTCGTGTAGCGCGTTATATGGCACATTAAACATGCGGATATATGCCCAAACCTCTTGCTCTGTCCAATCACTTAATGGATTGAATTTTTCCAGTTTATTGCCTTCGTCAAACTCGCGCACTGGCAAGCTGGTTCTAGTGGTAGCTTGCGCGGCACGCATACCAGTAACCCACGCGGCTTTGCCTTTTAGGGCGCGTTGTAGCGGCTCAACTTTGCGCATATGGCAGCAGCCTTTACGTAGCTCTACAGATTCGTAAAACGCGTTAATACCATGATTTTTTACGTAAAATTCGACAGTTTGTGCTTGCGGAAAATACACGTTCAATTTGGTACTATAATGATTTTCTGTTTCAGCGATTAAATCGTATGTTTCTACAGGTAAACGACCAGTATCCAATGAAAAAATATCAATTGCTAATTTATTTTTAAGGATAATATCCGTCAAAACCATGTCTTCTGCACCAAAACTGTTGGCAAAAGTGATGGTTTTTAATTCTGCCACTGCTTCTTTTAGTATAGCTAATACCTGCGCACTTTTGGAGTTAACGCTTGTAACTAGTGCATCAGTTAATTCTGGCGATGTTACTGGGTTGCTGGCCGCAGGTTTTAGCATAGAAACGTTCAATTAGATTGCTCTGTTATAACGTTGAAATACTGGTCGCGGCTCATCCACAGCGCCTTGGTATGGCTGACTAAAATCATGCAAGCTCGCAAGTGCATCTTTGGCACTTCTGTCAGCACGAATTTGAAAGCTGGTAAAGCCGCTACGTTTTAGAAAGAACAATTGGTCTCGCAACACATCACCAAATGCGCGCAACTCGTTTTTGTAGCCATAACGCGTACGCAGCAAAGTGCCAAGCGAGAAAATACGACCATCGGCAAAACGCTCGACGTGCACCGCAATTATTGGTAATTTGTTGATATCGCCAACCGCTTCAGTTAAGCTTTCTAGCGTTTCATGGGTGTCTATCCATACGCCCTGCGAACCAATATCGATGCGGCTTG
>JANNWI010000035.1:0-4158 GCA_031414715.1 Methylophilaceae bacterium
GAAGGTGAAGCTGAAAAAAGAAATTGTAACGATGGGCGTGCCTAGAGTAAACCCAAATAACACGGTTGGCACTTATGTAAAACCTGAGGACTGGAATGCTTTAATTGCTGACCCAGACGTGATTTTGCTAGATACGCGCAATGATTACGAGGTGCATATTGGCACATTCAAAGGTGCAGTCAACCCAGAAACCACGACGTTTCGCGAGTTTCCAGAATACGTCGCGCAAAACCTAGATAAAACTAAACACAAAAAAGTCGCCATGTTTTGCACTGGTGGCATTCGTTGCGAAAAAGCCAGCAGTTACATGCTAGAACATGGTTTTGAAGAAGTTTTTCACTTGCAAGGCGGCATTTTAAAATACCTAGAAACTGTGCCAGAAAAAGACAGTCTGTGGCAAGGCGAATGCTTTGTATTCGATCAACGCGTGGCAGTCAAACACGGGCTGGAGGTGGGTGAGTTTGACCAATGCTACGCTTGCCGCATGCCACTTTCGCCAGCCGAATTAACATCGCCGCAATACACCGCTGGCATTAGTTGCCCTCACTGCTTTAGCGCACTCACCGAAGAAAAAAAGAAAAGCCTTACCGAGCGCCAAAAACAGGTGATTTTAGCTAAAGAAAGAGGCAGCACACACATTGGCGAGAAGCAGGCAAAGCAATCTGCCGCAAAAGCATTTAGCGCCAAAACTAATTAGCGCAAACTAGGTCGCAACACAATGCGTTTAAAAAAATATTTGCTGGTTGCCCTACTTTTATGCTTAATCATCAGTTGTAGCTTAGTCAAAACCTCTTACAACAATGCCCCAGCACTAACAATTTGGTGGCTGGATGATTACTTTAATTTTACCCAGACGCAAAATGCAATACTAAAACCAGCCTTACAAAACCTGCACAAGTGGCATCGGCAAAACCAGCTACCAAAATACGTCGCGCAATTGCAAGACATGCAGATAAGCTTAGCCAATGAGCAAATAAGCGCTAATGAGGCCTGTGAAAAAATAGACGCCATTAAGCTAAGCATTCACACACTACAAATTGAATCAATCCCCATTATTATTGAAATGGCGCCACTAATCAGTGACAAGCAACTCAATCGTTTTCAAAAAAAGTTAGAGGAACGCGCAGAAAAGTGGAGAAATGATTGGTGGCAAGAAACTAAAGAGGAACAACTAGCGGCTAGGTTAGAAAAAACACAAGACTTTGCCGAAAAAATGTATGGGAATTTAAACGATACGCAATTAACGCTGCTAAAACAAAGGCTTGAACAATCCACCATTAACCCAGCCATTAGCTACAAAGAGATACAACGCCGCAATGACGATGCATTTAACATCTTAAGCGCCCTGCAAAATCAATCATTAACTTTAGAAGAAAAATCTCAACTCGTAAAGGCAGGATTTGAGCGCATGCAAAAAAGCCCGAATCAAGACTATCAAACCTATGCCGATAAAATAATCAACCACACTTGCGAAACCATGGCCAACTTGCACGCAAGCACTAGCCACAAACAGAAATTACACGCCAAAAACTGGTTAAATGATTACATTGTGCAATTAAATGCTTTACAACGAGAATAGATTTTTTAAATGAATCGGTAAACAATAAAATCAAATAAAAAAAAATTAAAGTGGTTAAAAACTCAAAGCGATATTTTTTATGTAAATTGGTATGCGTGTTAACGTACAGAACATATTTTTTAAATTCTTAATAATCTATTCTTATCAATAATAAATTTACATAGTTTTTAAATTGAATAGGAGCGCACGATGCAGAAACGTGAAAATGATATATTTAATCAAATAGTCAACAAAGGTTTAATCATCAGTAAATTTAGAGGATCTAATCAAGCAATGCATATGATGATTCAGGCAGGATTACCGAGATCTCTGGTCAATCGCGTTTTATCAACATCGCAAAATATGAGAAGCTCTGACTGGCACTGATTGCATGGCTTAAAGGCAGTTTGCGAGAATAAGTAATTAGTCCACTAACTAATTATAAAGCCCAGTAAAATGACTGGGCTTTTTTGCTTTTACAATGGTTGCGTTGTATTATAAAAACAGCTAGGCTTCACGCATGAATAACCAGCTTTAGCTGGTATATTCTGTGGGGACAACCCTTGCGGTTGCAACCCGCATGGGTATTGGCTTGCAGGGCATATTAAAACATATTAAATATGGTCTAAAATATAGAAAATATGGCCAGCTTCTATTGTTGCTGTTAAATTATGATGAAGCTTTATGTACGGTGTAAAATGTAAATATGAAACCTTTTCTAAAATGGGCTGGTGGTAAGCACAAGCTAGTTGAGCTAATCAAATCAACGCTACCTGAAGGCAACCGTTTAATTGAGCCATTTGTTGGAACTGGTGCGGTTTTTTTAAATACGGAGTATTCTGGAAATCTACTTGCAGATTCAAACCTAATTTACTAATTATAAAAAATATGAATTTACAAATGGATGTTTCACTTGCAAAGGGTTATAAAAGTCCCTCTCAAGTTGCGAAAATCCTAACCGAAAATTGGATTGCACAAGAAAGTTATTGCCCATCATGTTTGAATACATTAACTCAAGCGAAAGCAAACTCTAGGGTTCTGGATTTTACTTGTAAAGGTTGTGAGTTTGATTTTGAGCTAAAAAGCAAAAAAGGTATTTTTAGCAAGAAAATAACAGACGGTGCATATGGTGCAATGATTGAGCGATTAGCTCAACCAAGTAGCCCTCATTTCTTTTTTATGAATTATTCTCCAGATTTTAAAGTGCAGAATT
Organism: Methylophilaceae bacterium; assembly: GCA_031414715.1. GTDB lineage: Bacteria > Pseudomonadota > Gammaproteobacteria > Burkholderiales > Methylophilaceae > Methylotenera_A. The sequence continues at coordinate 2,772 of JANNWI010000035.1, forward strand.
TGGTTGCTGTTCCTGCATACTTTATCCAATCTTCAGTTATTGAACGACGTAACCCACTATCGCAAAGTGCAAAACGAGCTGGTTGGGTTGGATGTAATATACTTTCTGAAAAAATACCCGAAGCTGGCAAAATTGTTTTGATAAAAAACTCGGTCATTATTGACAGAGAAAAAGTAAAGAAAAAATGGTCGCAAACAAGTTTCTTAAGAGCGGCCGAAAACATAGATTCTCGTAGCTGGACACTAGATGTTTTACTTTGTATTGAGAAGCTAGAAACAAAAAGTTTCTCTTTACAACAAGTTTATCAATTTGAATGCGAGCTTGCTATTAAGCACCCCAACAACAACCATATCAAGCACAAAATAAGACAACAATTACAAGTGCTACGTGATAAAGGGGTGCTAGATTTTGTAAGCCGAGGAAATTATAAACTCGTAAGTATTTAATTAGTATGATTGTTCATTTTCTATTTTAAGTGATATTTCTGTGAGCTTTAAAGATTGGTTTGGGGCTAGTAAGGCCGCTTTCGCTAATGGTAAACCCAAGGTTTTATATCATGGAACTTGGAAGAATTTTGATGAATTCGATGTACCAGAAACTGGTATTTATTTTACTGATAATTTGAAAGCTGCTAAGGCTTATGGTGAAGTAATTAGAGTATATTTATCGCTTCAAAACCCTCTTGTGTTAGATTTTGAAGGTAGTAGGGATATGGGTGAGCATGAAAATATTTTAGATGAGGTAACGTTTGCAAAAGAAGAAGGTTTTGATGGATTGATTGTTAATAATAGTTTTGATGGTGAAAACACTTTGAATCAATTTGTAGCATTTTCACAGAATCAAATATATGTGATTAGAAAAAGCTAACTATCGAATTTTTAAAAGAAGCTAATGCAGCCAAGATTTATGAAAAATGGCAAATCAATGTTCCAGTTGATAAATCATCTAGAAGATATGACTTCATAGTGAACAACGGGAAAGAACTGATTATTTTTGAAACAAATTTTTATGGTGGTGGTGGATCAAAACTTAAATCTACAGCTGGAGAATATAGAAATTTATTTGACACTTTAGATAATAAATTCAAATTTGTATGGATCACAGATGGCGCAGGTTGGCTTACAACTACCAGACCTCTAGGAGATACATTTAATCATAACGACTATGTTTTTAATTTAGCTATGCTTGAGCAGGGCATCCTAGAAGTTATTTAAGAGATTATAGGGGCTGAATCTTACATTTGCGAAAATAAAAAAGCCACACCCAAAGATATGGCTTTTTTATTTGGTTGTGAAGTTTTTTAGTGGCTTTTTGCAACCGTTATACTGCTGTCTTATTTAAAAACTTTATTTATCGCCATAATGAAAGCGGCAAGCCACTATTTTTA
>JANNWI010000036.1:0-3578 GCA_031414715.1 Methylophilaceae bacterium
CTTTCAAGTGGTCAAAAATCAAAGAAAAATACAATTAAAGCTGAGCATGGTCATAGTAAGCTAACTGGCTTTGACAACGCCTTTTACCATACAAAAGAAATTCGTTTGGACAACACCAAGGAATTTCAGGTCGGCCAGAAAGTAGTGATGGTAAAAGCATGGAGCCAATGTTGGCGCATGGCTTACAAGCCATGAGTATCGGCTTTTTGGTAGATGTGGATACGCCGATGGTATGGCGCGGCCCAATGGTGACGGGCGCGCTAGAGCAGTTGTTGCGTGATACTAAGTGGCGCGACTTGGATTATTTAATCGTCGATTTACCACCTGGCACAGGTGATATTCAGCTCACTTTAGCGCAAAAAATCCCTGTAACTGGCGCAATTATTGTGACCACACCGCAAGACATTGCCCTGCTTGACGCACGTAAAGGCTTAAAGATGTTCGAGAAAGTTGGCATTCCTATTTTAGGCATTGTGGAAAATATGAGCACGCATATTTGCAGTAACTGTGGGCATGAGGAACATATATTTGGCGCAGGCGGCGGGCAGAAAATGTGTGATGATTACAAGGTGGATTTACTTGGTAGCCTGCCGCTAGACATCAGCATCCGCGAACTGACTGACAGTGGAAAACCAACAGTAATTGCTGAACCTGATTCAAAAATCGCCAATATTTACAAAGAAATCGCGCGTAAAGCGGCGATTAAAATCGCCAATGCAGGGCTAGACCACAGTAGCAAATTCCCAAATATTGTGATTCAGAACACTTAAAAACTGAATTTTATTTTTTGCTTTACTAAAAATAACACCGTTAGGATTTTGATATGGTAAAAAAATATCACGCCGCTGAAAAGCTCATGGATACTGCATATGAAGCCATGGATGCACATACGCAAAAAGTTGCGCGACACATTACCGAACGCAAGCACATCTCTAAAAATACCAATTTAGTGCAAGACGATGCCAAAACATTTGGCCAGCGCGCCGCCGATGCTGTGGCTAAATTTGGTGGCTCTTGGGCATTTATTATGCTGTTTGCGGCCACGCTTGTTTGCTGGGTGATTTTAAACTCGGTCGTTTTGGCTAATTACAATAAAGCGTTTGACCCCGACCCATATATTTTACTGAATTTATTTTTGTCGATGCTAGCATCGATTCAAGCACCTATCATTTTAATGTCACAAAATCGGCAAAGCGAGTTAGACCGCCTGAACGCAGAGCATGATTATGAGGTGAATTTAAAGGCCGAACTAGAGATTATGTTGCTACACGAGAAAGTTGATTTGTTGCGTGAAGGGCAATGGGGCGAGCTGATTACCATTCAGAAAGAACAATTAAACTTGCTTAAAAATTTAATTGAAAAGAAATAATATTCAAAACAATAATTATAAAAAAATAGCGCCCTGCAGACCAATATCCATGCGGCTTACAGAGCCTGTCTATTTTAGTTTAAATCCACTCCAAAGCAATAAACATCCACGCCACAAACTGGCGTAATTAACCCGGCTGGAATATCGCCACCGCTTCGCCATTGATCAACCGCCCATTGTTTGCCTTTGCCAGTCACCAAAAAAATCGCCTCATGCGTATTATTTAAACGATTTTGGCTCATCGTCACACGCTCTGCAGGCGGTTTAGGTGAATTAAATACTGGCACTGCATCTGCGCTGTTGTCTACTAGGTGACCTGGAAACAAGCTTGCAGTATGTCCATCTTCTCCTAAGCCAAATAGCACTAAATCAAAAGCGCCCACATTTTCCAGTTTTTTTGCATAGGCTTTTGCACCTTCAATTGGGCCTATTTCGCAAGGAATTACGTAAAACTGATTTTTGGGAACATTGACATGTGTAAGCCAAACTTCATCTATCATTTTACTGTTACGCTCATCGTCATCTGTTGGCAAACAGCGGTCATCATTAACAAATATATGCCACTTAGACCAATCTGCTTGGGCTTTAGCCAGCAGCGCATATATTGCTTTTGGTGTGCTACCACCTGCCAATACAATTAAAAAACGGCCGCGTTTGGCGATGGCTTCTTCAGCCGCTTGTAATATGCGCGTAACTGCAGCATGGTTTATGTCATGTTGCGAATGAAAGATGTGCCAACGCGTATTGCTTGGTTTGTTACTAGGTTTGTTATTAGGTATGTTGTTTTGGGTCATAAAAATCTCATACAAACTTTTAAAAACAAAAAAGCAGCATTTTTTTAGGCTGCTTTTTGAGAACTGCTAACGTATTTGCTATAATTATACCTAACTCGATATGTAATTACATCAAGCGAATGCATCTGTTCACAAGACAAGTGCTTCTTACAATCCTCACACCAATAGGAAGACCACAGGTAACAACAATGAAACTAGCAATGATAGGCTTAGGCAAAATGGGTGGCAATATGGCTGCGCGTTTATTACGTCACAAAATAGAAGTGGTTGGATTTGATTTTAATCAAGAATTCGTCAACAATTTAGTCGAAAAAGAAGGCATGATTGCAGCAAGCTCAGTGCAAGATGCGGTAAGCAAGTTAGAAGGTCAAAAAATCGTATGGATGATGTTGCCGGCTGGCGAAATCACCGAGAAACAAATTCAAGATTTGATTCCTTTATTAAGTAAAGGCGATATTATCGTCGATGGTGGTAACTCAAACTACAAACACAGCCAACGTCGTGGCGCTATGTTGGCAGAGCACGGTATCGGCTTTATTGATTGTGGTACCTCAGGTGGCGTTTGGGGCTTGGATAATGGCTACTGCCTGATGTACGGCGGCGACAAACAATATGCAGATGTATTAGCGCCTTATGCGCAAGCATTAACACACGCAGACCGTGGTTGGGCACACGTAGGCCCAGTCGGTAGCGGCCATTTCACCAAAATGCTTCACAACGGTATTGAATACGGCATGATGCAAGCATTTGCCGAAGGTCTTGACTTGCTTAAAGGTAAACAAGAATTCAACTTGGATTTAGCGCAAATTACTGAATTATGGCGTCATGGCTCTGTTGTGCGTAGCTGGTTGCTGGACTTGACGGCTGAGGCATTAAAAGGTGATCAGACTCTAGAGGGCATCGCTCCTTACGTTGCTGACTCTGGCGAAGGTCGCTGGACAGTGGTTGAAGCAGTTGAGCAAGGCGTTGCGGCACCCGTATTGACAGTAGCATTACAGGCCCGCTTCAGAAGCCAAGACTCAGATGGTTACAGTTACAAGCTGCTATCTTTGATGCGTAATGCGTTTGGCGGCCATGCAGTAAAGAAAAAACAATGATAAATTAATTCTTGTGCGTCATTTTCGAGCTAATTGAAATGACGCATCAGTGATTTTTAGCAATAAAATTAAAATATTTAGGTTTAAGATAAGGCTCAAAAATAAATGACGCAAACCAATACAGCTAGTAATCATATTGACCCCTGTACCCTTGTGCTATTTGGCGCAAGCGGTAACTTGGCTCGTGTAAAGTTATATCCAGGTTTGTTTCGACTAGATTCAATTGGTCGCTTACCGCCAGAACTTAAAATTTTAGCGGTTGGTCGCAGCATGGTCGAGCTTGACGCTTGGCGCGCCGATATTAAAAGCATGTTGGAT
>JANNWI010000037.1:0-8406 GCA_031414715.1 Methylophilaceae bacterium
CAATCGCCAGCCGCAAAAGATGCTATCGCGCAAATTCTCACCAATTCGCGCATGTGCGCAGAGGGCAAGCGGCCGATTTGTCAGGATACTGGCATTGTGGTGGCATTTGTGAAAGTGGGCATGAATGTTCGGTTTGAAGGCCAAGAAGGAATTGAAGGGCTGACATTAGCAGAAATGGTAAACGAAGGCGTGCGGCGTGCTTATTTGCTGCCCGATAACAAGTTGCGTGCTTCGATTGTGAGTGACCCCGCAGGCGCGCGTAAAAACACCAAAGATAATACCCCAGCGGTGACGCATGTGGAGCTGGTGCAGGGCGATACGGTAGAAGTGAGCATCGCTGCCAAAGGTGGCGGTAGTGAAAATAAAGCCAAAATGGTGATGCTGAATCCGAATGACTCTATTGTGGATTGGATTTTGGAAACGGTGCCTACGATGGGTGCGGGTTGGTGCCCGCCTGGCATGTTAGGCATAGGCATAGGCGGCACAGCAGAAAAAGCCATGGTGATGGCGAAAGAATCGCTGATGCAACCAATTGATATGCACGAGCTGAAACTGCGAGAAGCCCAAAATGAAAAATTGTCTAGATTAGAAGAGTTGCGTTTAGAAATTTATGAGAAAGTAAATAACTTAGGCATTGGTGCGCAAGGTTTGGGTGGTTTAACAACTGTATTAGATGTAAAAATTCTAGATTATCCTACCCATTCGGCCAGCTTGCCAGTCGCCATTATCCCCAATTGCGCGGCTACGCGACATATTCATTTTGTGCTGGATGGCACGGGTGCAGCAGAATTCACGCCACCTGATTTAAGCACTTACCCAGACGTGCATTGGGCGCCTAGTGCGGCCGCCAAGCGCGTAAATGTGAATAATCTCACTAAAGCTGATATTGCACATTGGCAAGCGGGTGAAACGCTTTTACTCACGGGTAAAATCCTCACAGGCCGCGATGCCGCACATAAGCGCATTGCCACTATGTTGGCAAAAGGTGAGAAATTGCCTGTCGATTTTAGTAACCGATTCATTTATTACGTCGGCCCAGTAGATGCGGTGCGTGATGAGGCTGTTGGACCAGCAGGGCCTACAACGGCAACACGTATGGATGATTATAGTGAAATGATGCTGGGCGAGTTGAGCTTGCTAGGCTCCATTGGTAAAGCAGAACGCGGTGATGAGGCATTAGCAATAATTAAACAACACAAATCGGTATATTTAATGGCAGTCGGTGGCGCAGCGTATTTGGTCAGCAAAGCTATTAAAAATGCACGTGTGATTGCGTTTGAAGATTTAGGCATGGAAGCCATTTACGAATTTGAAGTGGTCGATATGCCAGTCACCGTTGCCGTGAGCGCTAATGGCGACGCGGTACACAAAACTGGCCCAGCACTTTGGCAAGAAAAGATTGCGCAGTATAAGATAATCGACATACAAAGTGTTTAATAGATAGTGTGCACAAAGTCACATAGCAAATTGCACCATTAGCAGTAATATCAGTCATAATTTATGAACGTTATTGGAGCTGACCATAAAATGATAAAACTGATCATCACTGCTTGCTTGTTTGCCAGTGCCAATGCGGCATCTGCCGCAGATATACTGGATTATTTAACCGATAAAGATGGTAAATATAGTGGCCCTACAGTTGAGCAAAACATTACAGCGATGGATACTGATAAAAATGGCTTTGCTGACGTGTTAGAAGTGCGTACATTTTTAGCTTTGAAGCACGGTAAAGATTACCAAAAAGCCTTGTTAGATCGCTGGGAAGTGCGCGCGATGGGCGGTGGCTGTCCGATACCATTTGCTAAAGAGTTTGTGTCACAAAGTAAAAACTAGTTTAACTTTTTAAAAAATTTGTAAAAAATTTTACAAATGTGAAATTTTTGATGATTTAGGCTGGTTTATAATAGCGATTAATTATTAGCGAGCCTTAAATCATGTTAAAAGCCTATCAACAGCACGTACAAGAACGTGCCGCCCAACAACTACCACCTTTGCCGCTAAATGCCGAGCAAGTCGCTGATTTAGTTGAGTTACTTAAAAAAACACCTGTAGATGACGATGAAGAAGCGATGTTGCTCGATTTGTTTGCTGACCAAGTACCAGCCGGTGTTGATCAAGCCGCGTATGTTAAAGCTGCATTTTTGGCCGATGTGGCCAATGGTATAGTATATTCCCCCATTATTTCTGCAGCACGGGCAGTTGATTTATTAGGCACAATGCTTGGTGGATATAACGTACAGGCGCTTGTTAAATTGCTAGAAACCAATATGGCCGCACATGCGGTGGTTGCGTTAAGCGGCACTATTTTGATGTTTGATGCGTTTCACGATGTAGATGTGTTGATGAAAGCAGGCAATGCACATGCTAAAAAACTCATGGAAAGTTGGGCTAACGCAGAGTGGTTTACCAATAAGCCTGTATTAGCTAAAGCGTTAAAAATGGTGGTTTTTAAAGTCGATGGCGAAACCAATACGGATGATTTAAGCCCGGCGCAAGACGCTTGGAGCCGCCCTGATATTCCGCTGCACGCCAAAGCGATGCTTATCAATAAAATGTCTGATGGTTTAAACAAGATTGAAAGCTTAAAGCAAAAAGGCTTGCCATTAGTTTATGTGGGTGATGTGGTAGGTACTGGCTCATCGCGTAAATCTGCGATTAATTCCTTACAGTGGTTTATGGGTACTGATATTCCTAACATCCCCAACAAGCGCACTGGCAGTGTAATTTTGGGCAACAAAATCGCGCCCATTTTCTTTAACACAGCTGAGGATTCTGGCGCGCTGCCCATTCAATGCGATGTATCGAAAATGCAAACGGGCGATGTCATCACCATTCAACCATACAGCGGCAAAGTGTTAAATGAGGCTGGTGAAATCATTAGCACTTTTGACCTAACGCCAGTCACCATGCCCGATGAAGTGAGGGCGGGCGGGCGCATTCCATTGATTATTGGCCGCGGCTTAACAGCAAACGCACGCAAAGCGCTTGGCCTACCTGAAACAGACGTATTCATTAAGGCAACGCCAGAGGTGGTGTCAACTAAGGGCTTCACACTGGCACAAAAAATGGTCGGCCGTGCGTGTGGCTTGCCAGAAGGTGTGGGTGTTCGCCCAGGTACTTATTGCGAACCAAAAGCGACCACTGTTGGCTCGCAAGATACGACTGGCGGCATGACGCGCGATGAGCTGAAAGAGCTGGCTTGTTTAGGCTTTAGCAGTGATTTAGTCATGCAAAGTTTCTGCCACACTGCCGCTTATCCCAAGCCAGTGGATATTAAATTGCAACACAGTTTGCCTGAATTTATGTCTAGCCGCGGTGGCGTTTCATTGCGCCCAGGCGATGGCGTGATTCACTCTTGGTTGAATAGGTTAATTTTGCCCGATACCGTTGGTACAGGTGGTGATTCGCACACACGTTTCCCGATTGGCATTTCGTTTCCTGCGGGTTCTGGCTTGGTAGCATTTGCGGCTGCGACAGGTGCGATGCCGCTCGACATGCCAGAATCAGTATTGGTGCGCTTTACAGGCAAAATGCAACCCGGTGTGACGCTACGCGATTTGGTGAATGCGATACCTTACGCAGCGATACAAGAAGGAACGCTAACAGTCGGTAAAACCAATAAGAAAAACGTATTTAACGGCCGTATTTTAGAGATTGAAGGTTTGCCAGATTTAAAAGTAGAGCAAGCATTTGAATTTGCCGATGCCTCTGCCGAGCGCTCTGCCAATGGCTGTACAGTGCTTTTAGATAAAGCACCAGTGATTGAGTTTTTGAACTCGAATATCGTGCTGATGCAAAGTATGATAGAAAACGGCTACGAAGATGCGCGTACTTTACAACGCCGCATTGAAAATATGCAAGCATGGCTGGCTAAACCAGAATTGTTGCAACCTGATGCCGATGCAGAGTATGCACATATTATTGAGATTGATTTAGCTACAATTACAGAGCCATTAGTGGCTTGCCCAAATGACCCAGACGACATCAAACCGATGTCTGCTGTGACAGGCGACAAAATTGACGAAGTATTTATTGGCAGTTGCATGACAAATATCGGTCACTATCGTGCTGCGGCCAAAGTGCTAGAAGGCACTGGCAATATCCCAACAAGATTATGGATTGCGCCGCCCACCCGCATGGATGAAGCACAGTTGCGTGATGAAGGCGTGTATTCGGTGTTTGGTATTGCAGGTGCGCGCACCGAGGTGCCAGGCTGCTCGCTGTGCATGGGCAACCAAGCGCGCGTAGCAGATAAAGCGACAGTATTTTCGACTTCGACCCGCAATTTTGATAACCGCATGGGCCGCGATGCACGTGTTTACTTGGGTTCAGCTGAGTTGGCGGCGGTATGCGCCAAATTAGGCCGCATGCCTAGCCATGCAGAATATATGGAAACTATCGGCAGTAAATTGCAAAATACCGCCGAAATTTATAAATACTTAAACTTTGACCAAATGACCGAATATAAAGCTGCGCTAGATACCTTAGCCAGTGGCAAAAAAGTGATTCCGATTGCTGAAGTGGTCTAGTCATTGATGGTGAAACCTATAAAGGTAAAACCTAGCGAAAAGTACCCATTCGGCAGGTTTAATTGGAAAGATTGGCGCATTATGCTGCCAGTCTTTTTAATTTTGGCTGCACTAATTTATGTAGGTTATCGCTACCATATTGACCACAAGGTTATTATTGGCTCAACGGTGCTAATCGGTTTACTATCTGGTGTGTTTACATGGCTTGTAGGCATTATTGGCTTAATACCTTTTATTGGGCCGATTCTTGTCAAAATACTCAGCATTGGTTTTATTTGGCTGCTTAATGCCGTGGGTTATGTGATTTCATATATTGCTATTAAGCGTGGCTATAGTAAAGATGTACTGACTTATCGTGGACTCACCATTGCACTCATTATAGGCATTGTTATTGGCTATATTATTGCGCAATATATCTAAATACATTAGCAAGTTGAGTGACTACCTGCCGGCCATTTTCTTTTTTGCAGGCTTCATTTGGGATGCCCTCACCATTGGTCGTAATGTCGCGGCAACGGATTTAATCATCTTTGCTGGCTATCTATTAGCGGCGGCCTTGATTCTGTTTGTCACCAGTCGCCCTAGCTTTATTTTGGCGGACGAAAGCAAGCTGCCGAACCGCCTATATATCCTTGTCACTTCGCGCTGGCCCTATTTTTTACTGCAATTTTTATTTGGCAGCCTATTAAGCGCACTTTTTATCTTGTATTTTAAAAGCTCAAGTCATTGGTTGGCTTGGCTTATGTCTTTGTTATTGGCTGGCTTACTAGTCGCCAATGAGTTCTTAGAAAATCAATACAGGCGTTTTACGGTCAGTTGGTCGCTATTTGGCCTTTGTGTCATGTTGCTGTTTAACTTTGCCTTACCCTTTATTTTGGGTAGCGTATTAAGCATATGGTTTTACCTAAGTACTTTATTAGGCGCTGCTTTGGCTTATTGGCTGTATACCAAAACGCCGAACCACTTAGGCAGCATTTGGCCAGTTTCGGTAATAGCTGGTTTACTCATGCTGGCATATGCAGCGGATATGATTCCACCAGTGCCGTTGGTAAAACGTGATATTGCCATGGCCTATGCCATAGAAAAAACAAACGGCAAATATGAGTTAACCCAGCAAAAATCGCCTTGGTGGGTGTTTTGGCGTAAAACCAGTGATGATTTAGAAGTGGTGAATAGTCAGCGTATTTATTGTTTTTCGACTATTTTTGCACCTGCGGGCTTAAAAACTAAGCTGTTTCATGATTGGCAACTATACACCAAACAAGGCTGGGTATTACAATCAAGGGCAAGCTTTACGGTGAGCGGTGGGCGATATAATGGCTTTAGAGGTTACACCTACAAAAGCAATCCAGCGGCTGGCGATTGGCGTGTGGTGATTCAAACCGAGAATGAAAAGACCATAGCGGTGCATAAATTTACGGTGAGTAATTTTAATGCAAAAGAGGGACTGGCAGCCCCTCGTAAAATCAAACGAAGTTATTAATGGGCGCTTCTATAAATACATAGTTTGAGATGGAGTACAAGGCGCACGGAACACAGAAACCGAGATAGTATGGTTTATACAGCGAGGTTACGAGTAACGCGCAACGCGGTAATCCGCTCAAAATGTGTATTTATACTAGCTGCGCTAATGCTTGGCATCAGCATGCGACATCAGTTTATCAATGTAAGCAATCGCAACCGCAGACAACACAAACGTCATGTGAATAATGGTTTGCCACATTAGTACTTTATCGGTTAAATTCTCGGCATTAATAAATGTTTTAAGCAAATGAATCGATGAAATACCAATAATTGCCGTAGCTAACTTCACTTTTAATAAATTGGCATTTACGTGAGAAAGCCAATCTGGCTCATCTGGGTGGCCTTGCAAATTTAGACGCGATACAAATGTCTCATAGCCGCCAACAATTACCATAATCAGTAAGTTTGAAATCATCACCACATCAATTAAACCCAATACAATCAGCATGATATCAGCTTCTTTAATGGTGGTGGTACTTTGAATTAAGTGCAGTAACTCAACCCCAAAAAAGTACACATACACGGCTTGCGCCAAAATTAAGCCCAAATAAAGTGGCAATTGCAGCCAGCGGCTACCAAACAAAATATTGCTCATAATGTTGGTTTGTTTGTATTCAGATTTGCTTAGATTTTGCATTAAATAACCTTAATGATTTACTTTATCGTATTTTAACCTAATTAATTTCACTTGTGAGTTGGAAGTTTGCGCTTTCATCCAAGCTTAACAATTGCGTCAACATTGGCATAGTTTCCGCTAAAATTTTAGGCAAAGTATAAGGCGGGTTGATAATAAACATGCCGCTACCATGCATGCCATAACCATCGCTGGAAGTCGCATGGATGTTCATGCTCACGTGCATCCAATTTAGCGCATTTAATTGCACTAAATCATCAATCATCTGCGCAGGCTCTGGCCGTTGCAATAATGGGTACCAAATCATATAAGTGCCAGTGGCAAAGCGCTTTAGGCTGTCTTTAATACAATCCACCACTTGTTGGTAATCATCTTTTATTTCATAGGGCGGGTCTATTAACACCAATGCGCGTTTAGTTGGTGGCGGCAGGCAGGCTTTAATGCCAGAAAAACCATTTTGCAGCGTTATTTTTGTTTGGCGTCCTTTGCCGCTAAAATTTTCTATTAGCAATTTGCAGTCACTTGGGTGCAACTCAAATAAACGTAGTTTGTCGTTTGTGCGTAAAAAGCTTTCTGCAATTTTAGGAGAGCCTGGGTAAAAATTTAATGCATGATTCTCATTATAATTTTTTATTATTTTTACAAAGTTTTCTAGCGATACTGGCAAATTTTTAGCATCAAAAAGTCGCTTAATACCTGCTTCAAACTCTGCATTCTTTTGTGCAAATTCGCTACGTAGCGAGTACATGCCTGCGCCTGCGTGGGTATCAATCACCCAATATGACTTATCTTTTTGATTAAAATAATCAAGTACTAAGCTAAACACATAATGTTTCAACACATCGGCGTGATTACCCGCATGAAAGGCGTGGCGATAACTTAACATAACGGTAAATCAGGCGGCGGTGAATAATTGAGCATGGGTGTATTATAGCGTAGCTGCCACGCCTACCTACGATGTCGCAGTTGGCTTTAAATGGTCGTTTAACTAAAATGGAGAATAAAAATGAGAAATAAATTAACCGTTTTGCTGCCAAAATGTTTTTTGGCTGTCTGTTTGCTGACTGTTGCACCTTTTTCTGGCGCTGAAGAAAAAATGAAATTGGACGGCGATGGCGATGGCCAAGTGAGTTATCAAGAATATCGTGCCTCAAAAGAAAAAGCACACGAGCGCCAGTTTAAAAAGATGGATACCAATGGCGACGGCTTCATTGACGCATCTGAAAAGCAAGCGCAGAAAGATAAAATGCGTGCCATGCGTGATAAACGTAAGCAAAAAACACAATAACTTAACTTGGCTTTCTAAGCACTCATTGTGAGTGCTTTTTTATTGCTTAGCATATTATCTTTAACTTAATGTTTGAACATTTTACTGCATAGCAAGTCCTAATTTTAGTAGTAATTAGTCAATCTTTTAGGAGCTATGAATGAAATTGAAATTAAAATTAAAATATGTACTACCGTTACTATTTTCTGCCTCAATTTTGAGCGCTAATGTCGCGTTTGCTAATCATCATGAAGGTGGTGAAGGGCATGATAATAAAGAACAATATAAAAGCTCTGCCGATGCTAATAAAGACGGCAAGCTCACTTACGATGAATATAAACTGCATAACGAAAATCGTTATAAAAAAAAATTTGATCACATGGATGCCAATAAAGACGGCACTTTGGACGAAGCTGAATTAAAAACGATACACGAAATGGGCAGTAGTTGTG
>JANNWI010000038.1:0-5749 GCA_031414715.1 Methylophilaceae bacterium
CTGCACGCCAATAGCACTGATGATATTTTGGATAATTGCGCGTGGATTGCGCAATTTAACGAGCTAACACCCAAGCGCGCTGCACTTTACCGCTGTATTAGTAACATTGTGCAAATTAACGATGAATTAGCGGCCGACGCAAGTGCCTATGCTGCCAGTTTAAGCCTGATGTATGGCGCAGAAACGCTGGAGCAGGCACAACAACTAGTGGCTGGCAGCTTGCAATATAGCGGCCTAAACAATTTAGGCAATAATATGCAAGGTAGCATCATGCATCAGCAACTGTTGGCGGCTTACGGCAAAGTATGGAAATTTTAAAGCCATGAAAATACCGTCCAGACTTGCACCCCTATTAGAAGATGGCTTGATTGACGATGTCGTTCGTCAACTGATGAGTGGCAAAGAGGCAATGGTATTTGTGGTCATTTGCGGCGATGAAGTGCGTTGCGCCAAGGTGTATAAAGAGGCGAATAAGCGCAGTTTTCGGCAAAGTGTAGATTATACCGAAGGCCGCAAAGTAAAAAATAGCCGTCAAGCGCGAGCGATGCAAAAAGGCAGTAAATATGGGCGTGAATCGCAAGAAGCTGCTTGGCAAAGTGCTGAGGTGGATGCGCTGTATCGTCTAAATCAAGCAGGTGTACGCGTGCCAACGCCCTACAATTTTTACGAAGGTGTTTTGCTGATGGAGCTAGTCACGGGCGACGACGGCAACGCTGCACCGCGCTTAAATGATGTGCAATTAAGTGCGGAAACCGCGCGTGAATATCACGCTTTTTTAATTCAACAAGTCGTTAAAATGCTCGTCGCAGGCATTATACATGGCGATTTGTCTGAGTTTAATATTTTGGTTGGCAGCGATGGCCCGGTGATTATTGATTTACCACAAGCGGTGGATGCCGCAGGAAATAATCATGCTAAAGACATGCTGGTGCGCGACGTGAAAAACTTAGCAGATTATTTTGGCCAATTTGCGTCAGAATTACTAACAACGCAATATGCCAAAGAAATTTGGGCACTGTACGAACGTGGTGATTTAACGATTGAAAGCAAACTCACAGGCCACTTTGCTGAAACCAAAAAAGCAGTGGATATGCAAAGCGTCATGCGCGAAATTAAAAATGCCGACTTTCAAGAGGCAGCAAGACTAAAAAGATTTGCTGAGTCGCGCCTTGCAGAAGCGCAAAAAACTTAATCTGCAAACACTTGACCCCACAAAGCTTTTACGGCACTCGCATGCTCGTTTGCCATTGCCATTTCTACGCGCATGTGCAAAGCGCCTTGTAGCTTAAGCGCATGTTGCATACGACGAAACTCTCGATACGCAAGCGCTACTTTTTCAGCTAACTGTTGGTCAATAATATTCAGTTTAGACAGCATTTTTAATAAACCAATATTACCGATATTGGCGGTGAGTTTTGCGTATTTTTGTGCATGTGCTAACACCAAATATTGCACCAAAAATTCCACATCAATAATGCCACCAGCGCCATGTTTTATGTCAAACGTTACTTCACTAAATTTTTGTGCGCCTGCTTTTTGTGACAAGGACATTTTTTCACGCATGGCTACAACTTCTAATTTCAGCTTTTGCGCATCGCGTGTTTGGCAAAGTACTTCTTTTCGTACCGTTTCAAAAGCGGCACCTATATTGGCATCGCCCGCAACAAAGCGTGCGCGTGTCAGTGCTTGGTGTTCCCACACCCACGCTTTATTCAATTGATATTCGCGAAATGCCGCAACATTACTCACCAGCAAACCGCTACTGCCGTCTGGGCGTAATTGCAAATCTGTTTCGTAGAGCAATCCTGCGTTGGTTACACTGTTAAACCAACTGTTTATGCGCTGTGCAAATCGCGCGTAAATTTCACTCGCATCTGGCGAATCGTCATCATACAAAAAAATGATATCTAAATCAGATACATAGCCCAATTCCTTACCGCCTAATTTGCCGTAACCAATCACCGCAAACTTTGGCATTTCCATATGCTTAACCTTTAGCGATTGCCAAATCGTCTGCAAACTCACTTGCAAAATAGTATCCGCTAGTGCGCTTAAATAATCTGATAGTGTTTCTAGTTGCAGCTTGCTTGTCATATCCAATCCGGCAACATCTTGCGCCGCAAAGCGCAAAATTGCGCCATGTTTAAAGTGACGCATGGCATCCATTTGCGCCTCTGTATCACCAGCCGTTGCTTGCATTTGCTGCATTAAATCTTGTTTCATAGCCGCAAAATCTGGCGCAGCATATAGCGTTCGCGCGTCTAATAACTCATCTAGCAAAATGGGGTGCGCAGTTAAATACTGCGCTAACCAAGGGCTGGCTGCGCATAACTTCACCACAATATGCAGGGTTTGTGGATATTCGGCAAACAGCGCCAAATAGCTGGCGCGACGACAAACATTTTCCAGCAGCACAATGCTGCGTAACAAGGCATCATCAGCATTTTTTTCTAAAGCAGATTGCTGAATAACCAGTGGCATCAGCGCATCAAATCGCTGGCGGCTAAGTTCGGGTAAACTTTGATAGCGTGCGCTTTGTTTTAATTGGCTTAAACGCATATAGCTTTGTTCGGCATCGCTGTAGCCCGCATCCAGCAAGGCTTGCACGGCAGCGTTTTTTTCTTGGTCATTTTGCCAAACACTGATGAAAGTATTTTCTTGTGCAATAAGCTGCGCCATTTCATTTTTAGATGCTGTATGTCTAGAAGACGCATCATTAAAAGTTGCATCAAAATGTGCTGCCACTTGCGCGCGATAACCATTTAATTGCGTTAAGCACGCCTGCCAGCTTTCAAAGCGCATGGCCTTGGCAATGCGCGCCTGCGCTGCATCGGTTTTTGGCAAGGCTTGCGTTTGCGCGTCATCCACATACATCAGCCTGTGTTCTAAGTTTCGCAAAAAAACATAAGCCTCGGTCAATTCATCCGCCGTTTTTTCTGGCAACAAACCTTTATTTTTTAATAGATTTAACATTTGCAGCGTTGGTTTAATCTGCAAACTGGCGTCGCGCCCACCGCGCATCAGCTGAAATACTTGCGCGATAAACTCGATTTCACGAATGCCGCCACGACCCAATTTAATATTGTCTGTTTGGCCTTTTTGCAACACATCGCGATGAATTTGCAATTTCAGCTCACGCATGCTTGCTAATGCGTTGTAATCTAAATATTTTCTAAAAATAAATGGCTTAAGAAGCGCATGAACTTTATGTTGAACATCTTGGGCCTGCAACGCATCATTTTGTGGATAAACCACGCGACCTTTTATCCATGCATAACGCTCCCATTCGCGGCCATGGTTTTGGTAATAGTCTTCCAAAGCCTCGCTACTGGGAACCAAAACACCCTCGCTGCCAAATGGTCGCAGTCGCATATCGACACGAAACACAAACCCATCTTCAGTCACTTCATCTAAAGCGGCGATGACTTTTTTTGCTAATTGTTGGTAAAAATCATGCTGGCTGATTTCAAGCGGCCAGTCTAAGACGTCGTCATAAGCAAAAATTAAATCAATATCGGACGATACATTAAGTTCGCCGCCACCTAGCTTGCCCATACCAACCACAATAAAACCGTTTGCAATTGGTGTGGATAAATTAAGCATTCCAGCAGCCGCATGGATGCAAGGTGAAGCGGGCTCACAAAGTGAGTCTGAGAGAGGACGCCCTGAGGTATTGACCTGCAAGCATGCAACGTTAAAAGATAGTGTAAATTGCACTGCAGTTTGCACACAAATTTCAGCCAATTGCGTAGTGGTTTGCAGCACTTCAGTTAAATCAGCCAGGCCATTCAAATCGCGATACATCATGCGTAGTATCACGCGTTGGCGCAGTTGGCGTAGTGCTTTTTTTAGCGAAGCCTCATCCACAATATTCGCTGTCAACAAAAACTGTTGCATTTGTGTAATTGAATAATTTTCAACATGATTCTGTAGCAAATCTGCTAGCAACAAGGGTTGTTTTGCCAACAAGCGTTCAGCAAATAAGCTGCAACTGACTAATTGCTGTAAGCCCGCGCCAAAGCTAGCAGGCGCATGGCTTTGCGCTAAATATTTATCCAGTGTTAGCATGTAATTTTTAAGGTAATATGACGTTTAACAGTTTAGTTATATTTTGTTTTACATCTTACCTTAATCATTATTACAAAAATTATTTTGTTATTGCGATTAATGACAAATTTGGGAGTTGAGTGGCATGGCAATTGAATCTGTTTTAACCGAAAACCGTATCTTTCATCCAAGTGAAGCCTTTAAAGCGCAAGCGCATGTGTCTGGCATAGACGCTTACCACGCACTTTGTGCAGAATTTTCTGCTGATTATGAAGGTGCTTGGGCAAAATTAGCGCGCGAGCTTTTACACTGGCACCAACCATTTACTAAAACACTCAATCAAGACAATGCCCCGTTCTACAAATGGTTTGAGGATGGCGAACTGAATGTTTCTGCCAATTGCTTAGATAAACATTTAGCGACTATTCCTAACAAAACCGCCATTATTTTTGAAGCAGATAATGGCGACACTAAAAACGTGACTTACAAACAGCTTTATCACCAAGTTTGCCAGTTTGCCAATGGCTTAAAAACACTTAATTTACCTTTTGGCTCACGTGTCATTATCTACCTGCCTATGGGCATAGAGGCGATTGTAGCCATGCAAGCTTGCGCACGTTTAGGTTTAATCCATTCTGTGGTTTTTGGTGGCTTCTCTGCCAAAAGCTTAAACGAGCGCATGATTGATGCTGGCGCAGTGGCGGTGATTACTTCTGACGGTCAATATCGTGGTGGCAAAACTTTGCCATTAAAAGCGGCTGTGGATGAAGGCCTACAAATGGGTGGCTGCGAGGCGATTCAAAAAGTAATTGTATTGAAAAAAACAGGCCAAGATGTAGCTTGGCATGACAAAGATATTTGGTGGAGCGACTTAATATCAGGTCAGGCAGACGAATGTGAGCCTGTGATGGTAAACGCAGAACATCCACTATTTTTGCTATACACATCAGGCTCAACTGGCAAGCCAAAAGGTGTGCAACATAGCAGCGCGGGTTATTTGCTGCATGCCATAAACACTATGCGCTGGACTTTTGATGTAAAAGACAGCGATGTATATTGGTGCACTGCCGATGTGGGCTGGATTACGGGCCATAGTTACGTGACTTATGGCCCATTGGCGATGGGTGCTACGCAAGTGGTATTTGAGGGCATACCTACCTACCCCAATGCTGGCCGCTTTTGGCAGATGATAGAAAAACATAAGGTGAGTATTTTTTACACTGCACCTACTGCCATTCGATCACTTATTAAATCTAGTGAAACTGACCCGAGCACGCATCCTAAAAACTTTGATTTATCAAGTTTACGTTTATTAGGTACCGTGGGAGAGCCAATTAACCCAGAAGCATGGATGTGGTATTTTGAACAAGTTGGTGGCGGCCGTTGCCCGATTGCCGATACTTTCTGGCAAACTGAAACCGGCGGCCATGTCATCACGCCGCTACCAGGCGCGCATTCATTAGTGCCTGGCTCTTGCACTATGCCGTTTCCGGGTATTGATATTGACGTGGTGGATGAAACTGGCAAAGATGTCCCTTGGGGCATGGGAGGCTTACTAGTCATCAAAAAACCGTGGCCGAGTATGATACGCACCATTTACAACGATAACGATAGATATGTTTCTAGTTATTATCCAGCTGATTTAGGCGGTAAAACTTATCTTGCAGGTGATGGCGCAGTACGTGATGCCACTACTGGCAAC
>JANNWI010000039.1:0-3393 GCA_031414715.1 Methylophilaceae bacterium
TTTAATTGGGAATCACACCGTATGGCACGCACCGTTGTGCTTTCTGCACGGCCAGAAGATAGTGCTGGGCTAGAAGATTTTTTGATGTTGGAATTTTTTGGGCAGAATTATAAAACCGCGCTGTAAAGCAGACTTATAACAGCCTTATCACAAGCAATAAAAGCGCGAGCGTCTAACAATGCCCTGTAAGCCTTATAGATATTGGCTATCAGGGCGGGTGTTTTAATGATGTGGGCTTGCTTAAAATTGCGTGAGCATTTTTCTAATTGCCATTTCATCCAAACCCTTGCCAATAATCACGAGTCGATTGCTGGGCTCATCTTCGACCCAACCCTCTAATAAAGTTGGCGGGTAGGGCGTAAAATGCACAGCGTGAATCGCCAGTGCTGCAGGTTGATCTGCCGCATGAATAATACCTTTTAACCGTAGTAAATTTGTGCCGTGAGTTTGGCAAAGCTTCAGAATAATTGGCTTTAAATCGCGCCAATTAATCGGCGTAGGGAGTGTGACCGTAAAGCTGTCGATTTCTTCATGCTGATTTTTTAGCATGCCTTTTTTTAGTACATTAGGCACTTTAACTGGCGCACGTAGCCAGCGTTGCGGTTCGGCGCGCTTGCCTGAGGGGTCAAACAAGCCAACATCAATAATAAAATCAGGCTCAAATTTACCGTGCAGAATTTTATGCTGTGTAGCACCTGGGTTGATTATTATGAGTTTTTCTTTAAGTTCGCTAAGTTTTTCTGGCGAGCTTAAATCAGTTTTTGTCAGCAATAATACATCAGCCACAGCCGCCTGTTTGCGCGCTTCTGCATGTTCTTGTAACTGTTGCAGCCCATATTCGCTATCCACCGTTACCACCACAGCATCTAATCTAAATACACTTTCAATTACAGGTTCATTGAGCAAATTCCCCAAAATCGGGCCAGGGTCGGCCATGCCAGTGGTTTCGATGACGATGCGATTAAATTGTGGAATAGCTTGCAGTGCGCGTTTAAAAAACAAATCGCGCATAGTGTCAGCCAGCTCATTTTTCAGCGTGCAACAGACACAGCCGCTGCTTAATAACACGGTGTTATCCGCAATCTGTTCGCTATCTACCTGCGTGGCCAAAATATGGTCAAGCCCGGTTGTGCCCAGCTCGTTGATAATGACAGCACTATCTTTCATCGCTGGCTGTGCCAGCAAATGATTTAGCAAGGTAGTTTTGCCTGAGCCTAAAAAGCCAGTCAGTAAGGTAACGGGGATTCTTTTATCCATAAACATGCAATGTAAAAAGCAATATCATACTTTAATTTGCATTGTATAAATGCGGAGCAAAAAAAAGAGGCTGCCCAAGTAAAACTTAGTCAGCCCCATAAAGCACATAAGTGGTTATTTTTGTTTATTAAAGTACGATTCTTGTGTCGCACTGTCGTACCCTTAAATTTAAAAATTAAATGCTAGTACTATTTTTGTTATTGGACATTCGGTTAAATTTAGCAAGCTTAATTAGCTAGAAAACATTAAAATGACAACTCTAAAATTTATACAGTTAAGCTATAAACTTTAGCTTTACAACGTTCATATTTAAGCACTTTTGCTAGTAACACATCGTAAACAATTGTTAACAAATTTTTTATTAACTTATAAAGTGCATAAATCATTCATTCACAATCTATTTTAGTACCGTCAATATAAAGAGAACCCGTAACGCATGCAAGTTTTTTACGAAGAGGACGGCCAATTTAAAGTTGCCACAGTAATGACCGAAAGTGTAGGCTCGTTACAAGTGGAATCTGCTACGGGCAAACGCAGCAAAATTAAGGCTGCAAATGTGTTACTGCGCTTCGAGCATGCCCTGCAAGGCTTTATGGATGCGGCTGCTAGCGAGGCTGAAACATTAGAAGTGGAATTTTTGTGGGAGTGTTGTGGCGAACCAGAGTTTGGCTTTGAAGAGTTAGCAGCCGAATATTATGGTAAAAAACCTAACGCGATTGAAGCAGCTGCCGCGGCAATCAAATTGCACGCTGCGCCGATTTATTTTTATCGCAAAGGTAAAGGCCGTTATAAAGCAGCACCTGCAGATACGCTAAAACTTGCATTGGCCGCGGTAGAGCGTAAAAAACTGCAAGCTGAGCAAATGGCGGTTTGGGTAAGTCAGTTAAACGATAAAATATTACCAGATGGCTTTAGCGATAAAGCTGACAGCCTGATTTACGCGCCCGACAAAAATAGCCAAGAGTGGAAAGCAATTGACCAAGCTGCGCAAGCCTCTGGCAGATTAGCGCTTACCGTGATGGCAGACTGTGGCCTGATTAAAAACGCACACGATTACCACTTAGGTGCTTTTTTGCGCGAAATGTTTGCTAAGGGCACAGACTTTGGCGATTATGTGCTGCCTGATGAAGCGCATGGATTAAGCATGGCAGGGGTATCCTGCTTTAGTATTGATGATGCAACAACGACAGAAATTGACGATGCATTCAGTTTGCAAAGCTTACCAAATGGCAACAAACGCATCGGCATTCACATTGCTGCGCCAGCATTGGCTGTGCAGCCTGACGGTGCTTTAGACGCTATGATACTTAGCCGCCTTTCTACTGTGTATATGCCAGGCAACAAAATCACCATGTTGCCTGATGATGTGGTGAAGCCATTTAGTCTAGATGCAGGCGAAACTAGGCCGGCATTGAGTTTGTATGCAGAAATTACACCTCAGTTTGAAGTGATTGCGACTGAAACCAGGCTAGAAAAAATTAAAGTGGCAGACAATTTGCGCCATAGTGAACTTGAACCATTTTTTAACGTAAATACGCTAGAACAAGACAGCGGGCATGCCTATTGGGCGCAACTAAAGTGCTTGTTTGAGTTTGCAGAAAGTTTGGAAAAAGCGCGAGGTAAACATAATCCAAACCAAGCTCCACAAATTGATTACAACTTTTATGTGACAGATGGCATCGTCAACATCGTCGCGCGTGAGCGCGGCAGCCCTATGGATAAATTAGTGGCAGAGTTGATGATTTATGCCAATAGTCATTGGGGTGGCTTATTAAAAGAGGCTGGTATTGCAGGAATTTATCGTGCGCAAACTGGCGGCAAAGTATTTATGACACCTGCCGCAGAGCCACATCAGGGCTTGGGTGTTGCACAATATGCTTGGTGTTCGTCGCCGTTAAGACGCGCAGTAGATTTGATTAATCAGCGTCAATTGATTGCGATGTTGAATCAACAAACTGCTCCTTATAACGCAGCAGATGGTAAGTTGAATGTCATTATTCGCAACTTTGACCAAACTTACAGCGCTTACAGTGAGTTTCAAACGCGCATGGAGCGTTATTGGAGCTTGCAATATTTGATTCAACAGCAGTTGACAGAAGTGACAGCTACCGTTTGGCGCGATAATTTGGTAAAAAT
>JANNWI010000040.1:0-2641 GCA_031414715.1 Methylophilaceae bacterium
CGCTGGCGGCTATGGCAATAATGCGCCCGCGCCCGTAACTAGCAGCGGAGATAAAGCAGAGGCACAAAAAGCAGATGCTACGCAAGCTGTGTTTAAAGTAGTCACCGGCACATCGCCAGTTTATTCGATTAATGGCAAAGATAATCCAGCCATTACGCTGAAACGTGGTGTCACTTATACGTTTGAGTTAAAAGCCACTGGTCATCCGTTTTGGATTAAAAGCAAAAATTCGACAGGCATTGACAATGCTTATACGAATGGCGTCACTGGTAATGGCTTAGAGCGTGGTACGCTGACTTTTGCGGTGCCAGCTGATGCGCCTGCCCTGCTACATTACAACTGCCAAGTGCACGATATGATGAATGGCGCGATTAATATTATTGACTAAGTAATACTAGTGATTAAGTGACTGTAGTTTACCGCTAATTATTAGCATGCTCTGCAGGCCAATAGCTATAACGTTTGCAGAGCATTGTTTTTTGTAGTGATATGCCTAGATTAGTATTTGTCATTGCGAGGGCGTTAGCCCGTGGCAATCTAATTTTTTATTAAAGCTGCTGGATTGCCACTCTGCGCTAGCAATGACAATTAAGATTAAATGCGTAACATCTCTTTCGCATGGCTACGCGTGGTTTCGGTAATTTGAATGCCACCCAACATACGTGCAATTTCTTCCACGCGCTCAATCTGACTTAACATTTGAATATGGCTTAATGTCGCACCATTGCTTTGTGTTTTGCTCACTTGCAAGTGCTGCGCCGCTTGCGCGGCCACTTGCGGCAAATGTGTAATCACTAACACTTGGCGCTCGCTACCTAGCTGTTTGAGCAACTGCCCAACCACCTCTGCTACGCCACCGCCAATACCCACATCCACTTCATCAAAAATCATGCAATCTACATTCTTATGATTTGCGCTGCCTTGAGCCGCCCCTTGGCTATCGCCAAGTGAATTCAGAGCTAAAGTAACGTGTAGCGCTAAACTAATTCTTGAGAGTTCGCCGCCTGAAGCCACTTTATTGAGCGGCCGCGGCTCTGCTCCCGTATGACCTGCCACTAAAAATTCGACTGTTTCCAAACCATTCGCACTGGCCTCGCAAGCCTGCAAAGTCACATCAAATTTGCCGCCACTTAAAGAAAGGCGTTGCATTTCTGCGCTGATTTTTTGACTTAAGATTTTGGCGGATTTCTCGCGGTTTGCGCTTAGTTGTTTGGCGAATGCGCGATAATCTTCCAGCGCTTCTGCTTCCAGTTTCGCCAACGCGCCATCATTGGCAAAGCTTTCCAACTCGGTCATGCGCGCTAAATCTGCATTTAATAAATCAGGCAACTCTTCTGGTTTGACGCGATATTTTCGCGCCGTATTGTGTAACGCTTGAATGCGATTTTCGACCTCGTTTAATCTTTCAGGATCTAGCTCTGCACGTTGCAAATAACGATTCAGCGCGCGCGTAGCCTCTTCAATTTGAATCAAGGCAGAATCCACTCCATCAGCTGCTTCTTTCAGCTGCGCATCAAATTCTACTAAACCAATCAGCTTGTTTTGCACTTGTGCCAATAGGCTTTCCACTGCGGGCTCATTGTCGCTTAATTGCGCAATGCAAGCCTCCAAACCTGCAAGCAGGCTAGCACCGTTGGCCAGCTTATGATGCTCGGCCTGCAACGCCTCCCATTCTGCCACTTCAAAGTTGAGCTGTTTTAGCTCGCGGGTTTTATCGCGCAATTCAGCAAGCTCATCAGCATAACTTGCTGAGTTTTTTTCAACTTCAATACGCTGCAAATGAAGCTGATGCCAAGCTTTATATTGCTTGGTGACTAGATTGGCGAGTTCTACGCTACCAGAAAACTCATCTAAAATTTGACGTTGTGTTGCGGGCTTAAGCAAAGAGTGATGCGCGTTTTGGCTATAAATATCCACCAATAATTCGCCCAACTCTTTAAGCTGACCAATGGTGACAGCAACGCCATTAATAAAGCCACGACTGCGTCCATCTGCATAAATAACACGCCTGAGAACCAATATCGGCGCGGCTTCCAAAGCACTGTTTTCCAACCAAATTGTAGCGTTTTCGTTATTTATAAACGTTGCGCTAATGTCTGCGCGTTCTGCGCCAGCACGAATCACTGCGCCATCGTTGCGCTCGCCCAAGGCCAATGAAAGCGCATCGATGAGAATAGATTTACCCGCACCCGTTTCGCCAGTAAGCGTGGTGAACCCTGATGAAAACTCTAAATCAAGAGATTCAACAATAATAAAATCGCGGATGGAAAGACTTTGTAACATATTTTTAGAAAGCGAATTAAATCTTAATTAAGTGAATATTCATTGCAAAAATTTGTTAGCGCAAGGCGACAAGCTGAAGACAGCACGCATTGTGCGGCAAGGCGCAGTCAACACAGCGATAGCGGATTGTTGCATTGAAGAACTAACCCCAGTTTAACTTGTTGCGCAACATCTCAAAATAACAATAATCGCTAGGGTGTAGCAAGGTAATTTCTTTAGCTGCGCGTTGCACCACAATTTTGTCGCCTTGCTCTAGCGGCAGCTGAAACTGCCCATCGTAGCTTATATATGCCTCATCAATTTGTACTAAATTGACATCTACTTTGCTATTGGCATTGAGTGCAATTGGGCGGTTACT
>JANNWI010000041.1:0-2040 GCA_031414715.1 Methylophilaceae bacterium
GTCATCCACAACGCGCCTACCCACAGAGTAATAACGATTAAATTTAGGCGTGCCATAAAATTAAAAACACGCAAGCTCAACTATAGATCACTAAATGTAACTAACTTCAAGCACAACTAGTTCCTTTATACCGCCTGGCGATTGCACCTCGGCAATATCGCCTTCACTTTTGCCAATTAAAGCACGCGCAATCGGTGATCCAATAGAGATTTTACCGCCTTTAATATCGGCTTCATCTTCCCCCACAATTTGGTAAGTTTTAGCATCTCCTGAATCTAAATCTTCAAATCTAACTGTTGCACCAAATACCACACGGCCTTCGGCATTCAGCGTTTTTGGGTCAATCACAAACAAATTAGATAACTTTGATTCAAGCTCGGCAATGCGGCCGTCAATAAAGCTATGTATTTCTTATTCGGCTTCATATTAAGAATTTTCCGATAAATCACCCTGCGCGCGCGCCTCGGCAATGGCTTGAATTACCTCAGGCCTGTCGGTACTGCGAAGTCGCGCTAGCTCTACTTTCATCAGCTCTGCGCCAATAATGGTAACGGGGATTTGATTTAGTGCCATGTTAAAACCTTACAAAAAAAATAAACCACACCCAATGGAGCGTGGTTTTAAAAATTGAAGTGTATTTTAATTAAGTTTTTTATGCAAGTCTTGCAACGACTCTACGGTTAACTCATGCGTGTAAGACATGCCCATGCAAGCTGCTTTAGCGCCTGCAAGCGTTGTGTAATAGGCCACTTTATTTTGTAGCGCACTGCGGCGTATTTCGTAACTATCGGCTACTGCTTTTTTATCTTCGGTTACATTAACTATAAAATCAATTTCTTTATTTTTAATCATATCTACCACATGTGGACGGCCTTCGGCCACTTTATTCACAGGCGCTACTGTTAAGCCATGTGCAATTAAGGCTTTTGCAGTACCTTTTGTGGCAACTAAATTAAAGCCTAAGCTGGCTAAATCATGTGCAATATCAACCACTTTTTGGTGATCTTCATTACGCACACTAATAAACGCTCGGCCGCCTTTTGGTAGCATAGCCGATGCACCAAGTTGTGATTTTACAAAAGCCTCTGCAAACGTCGCGCCAACACCCATCACTTCGCCGGTCGATTTCATTTCTGGGCCAAGTATGGTATCGACACCAGGAAACTTAATAAACGGAAACACTGCTTCTTTAACCGAATAATATGGCGGAATGACTTCTTTGGTAACGCCTTGCGATTTTAGACTTTGTCCAGCCATGCAACGCGCGGCAATTTTAGCTAATTGCAGACCACAGGCTTTTGATACAAATGGCACGGTACGACTGGCTCTAGGATTCACCTCAAGCACATAAACCGTCTCGCCTTGAATTGCAAACTGCACATTCATCAAGCCTTTAACGCCAAGCGCCAAAGCCATTTGCACAGTCTGTTTGCGCAATTCATCTTGCAAACTTTCGCTTAAGCTATATGGCGGTAGTGAACAAGCTGAGTCACCTGAGTGCACACCCGCTTGCTCCACGTGCTGCATAATACCGCCTATCAACACGTCCTCGCCGTCGCTAATGGCGTCTACGTCAATCTCTACTGCGTCATTTAAAAAGCGGTCTAGCAACACAGGTGAATCGTTCGATACTTTTACCGCTTCGCGCATGTAGCGTTCTAGCTGGCTTTGTTCATGCACAATTTCCATAGCACGGCCGCCCAATACATAACTAGGGCGCACGACTAGTGGGTAACCAATTTCTTCTGCCGCAATCAAGGCGGCTTCTGGTGTGCGTGCGGTGCGGTTTGGTGGTTGTTTTAAGCCTAAATCCTGCAATAACTTTTGAAAACGCTCACGGTCTTCGGCGCGATCAATTGCATCTGGCGAAGTGCCAATAATGGGCACACCAGCTTTTTCTAAACCACGCGCCAGTTTAAGCGGCGTTTGGCCACCATATTGCACAATCACGCCAACTGGCTTTTCAATGTGCACAATTTCTAGCACGTCTTCTAGCGTCACCGGCTCAAAATATAAACGGTCACTTGTGTCGTAATCAGT
>JANNWI010000042.1:0-3428 GCA_031414715.1 Methylophilaceae bacterium
ATCAACGATATTTTCTGCTAACTCACGCGCAAGCTGCATAGCCGATTCGGCCGCAATACGTTTGCTAATATTGGTAAACGTTAACACTACGCCTTCAATAATGTTATCTAGCGTGCGGTATGGCTGAATACGCATTAAATACCATTCTTCAAGATGCGTTTGTACTTCTGTTTCAAATGGCACTAGCGTTTCTAAAACAGCTTGTGCTTTAACCAGTAAATCTTCGCCATCTAAGTTAGATTTAATATCGGCTAGGGGCCGCCCAACATCTGAATCGACCAAGCGGTAAATATTCACTGCCTCGCGGGTAAACCGTCTAATCACCATATGCTCATCAAGAAATACCGTGCCAATATTGGTGTTATCTAGCAGATTTTTCATATCATTTTGCATGCCTGCTAATTGTTCAATTTTTGATTGTAATTCGGCATTAACGGTAATCAGCTCTTCATTAACCGATTGCATTTCTTCTTTAGATGTTTCTAGCTCTTCGTTGGTGGATTGCAATTCCTCATTGGTGGATTGCAACTCCTCGTTGGTTGATTTAAGTTCTTCGTTAGAAGCCTGCTGTTCCTCAATAATGGCTTGCAAGTTTTCCTTGCTGTAGGCTAGCTCGCGCTCTAGTACTTCAATACGACCTAATTCAGCGGGTTTGGTAACACTTTTGCGCTTAGATTTAAGCTGAACACTTGTAATTTCTTGAAAGCTGATTAATAACAGGCTTTCTTCACCATCCATGCCAGGTAATGGGCGCACACTTAAATTTAAGGTTGTAAAATCGCCATTGGTTTTTATTTGCACTTCACGATTAAGTGTTGGCATATTACTGCTGCTAGCGGTGTGAATGGCTGTGCGAAGTTCAATTTCTAGCCCTTCACGCGCCATTTCAATAACGTTTAAACTGGCCTGGCCTGGCCCTGGGCGCAAATATTTACCCGTATCGCCATGCACAAAAATCATATCGCCTTTTAAATCAGTAATGACCGATGCGGGAGCAAAAAACTGAATCAATAATCGACGCGCTAATTCAGCAAGATTGGGTTCCTTGGTTTTTTTCATCATTTCCTCTGGTGGCTTTGCGCTACTGCTTTTAGTCCATGTTGCTGGGCTGGTCATTAAAGAGCGCGACGATGACGCGCTATTTTTTGAAACATAAAATTTCCATTTGCGATTGTGAGATGAAAACAACTCGGTATGGTTGCCAATGCTTTCAGAAGGCGATAGAAACAATACGCCACCAGGTTTTAGCGCATAATGAAATAGCGGAATCAATCGGTTTTGAAGCTCGGATTCTAGGTAAATCATTAAATTGCGACAACTCAGCAAATCTAATTTGGTAAACGGCGGTTCTTTAATCACGTTATGCACCGCAAAAATCACCATCTCGCGAATTTCTTTTTTAATGCGGTAGCTAGTTTCTGATTTAATAAAAAAACGATTTAATCGTGCAGCACTCACATCTTGCACAATGTTAGATAAATAAGTACCCGCGCGTGCAAATGCAATGGCTTCATCATCAAGATCTGTGCTGTATATTTGCACCTTAAATTCTAGATGCTTTTCATCCATATATTCTCGCAACAATATAGCAATAGAATACGCTTCTTCGCCAGTGGCGCAGCCCGCCACCCAAACACGAAATACGTAGTCGTCGGGCTTATCGTGCAACAATTGTGGCAAAATTTCTTTTAGTAATAAATCAAACGCATCTGTGTCGCGAAAAAAGCTAGTCACGTTAATTAATAGCTCTTTAAATAATGTGTGCGTTTCTGCTGGGTTATCTTTTAAAAAACGCAAATACACTTCACTATCTTCAATATTGTGCTGTGCCATTCGCCGTTCTATACGGCGACTAATCGTACTTTTTTTGTACAATGAAAAATCTTGGCCAGTGATAAATCGTATGTGCGCCAATATACGTGACATGCTAGAAGCAAGGGCAGGCGAGGGCGCCATGCCTTTAATAAACCCGCGCTTATGCGCACTTGCAATAATGCATTCGGGCATTTTTTCTACCAACAAAATATGGTTGGCGTAACCAGCCTTGATGGCGCTAGTGGGCATGCCATCATATTTAGCTGACGCTGGTTCTTGCACTAAAGAAATGCCACCCGCGCCTTGAATTGCCCTAAGTCCTAAAGTACCGTCTGATCCCGTGCCAGATAAAATAATGCCCACTGCATTTTCGCCCTGATCTTCGGCTAACGAGCGAAAAAAATGATCAATCGGTAAACGCTGTGCATGCGGCTCTATAGGTGCGCTTAGCTGCAAAGTGCCGTGTAAAAGCGTCATGTCACGGTTGGGCGGAATAATATAAACAGAATTGGCTTGCACGCGCATTAGATGCTGCACTTCTACCACCGGCATGCTGGTAGTGCGCTGCAAAATTTCTGACAACATGCTGTCATGCGTGGGCGAAAGATGTTGAACCAGCACAAATGCCATACCAATATCGGCGGGTGTATTGCGAAAAAACTGTTCAAATGCTTCAAGCCCGCCAGCAGAGGCGCCAATGCTCACAATGGGACAGGTTGCTGCGTTACTGATGGTAGGCTCAGTTAAAGACGCAGTGCTTGGCGTAGCTAATCTTTTTGCATCAGATGCTGGTTTTTTATCATTAAACGCTGGTTTTTTTTCATCAGACATAGTGGACTTTCATATAAAAGCCAAAACAATTGATAATGACACTATATTACATGGCTTATTGTGTACATAGTATGGAACATTGATAAATGATAAAAAATCCATGTCACGGATTTTTTTGCCAGCTATGAAATTTTTATATTGGCAACTTATTAAAGGCACGCACCATGTAATCAACCGTTTAATTTATCAAAATTAAAAATTTAAATAAGCAATTTAAACAAGGTTTTTGAAATAAATGTGTTGAGATAAATGTTTGAAATGAGCTATTTCAAATGTTAGCTAGCTTGTAGCGACTAATCTAAAGTTTAAGTAAAAATTTAGCTATAAATTTGGAGTGAGCTGGCTGCGCGACAATCAATCGGCGCTTAATTTTTTAACAAATTAAAATTGCATGTGAAATATGACTGGCGTCTCCACGGGGGTTGTGCCAGCCTCGCCTTGTGGCGATTCTGTCATCTTTCGCTAGTGCTCAAGACCGCTTCGCTTCTCTCAGCGTCCAAGCAATCAGTGATTGCTTAGTCGAACCCAGCGGGATTCTCTGAGCACCTCGTGGCAAAGCCACAAAAAAAACCACCTAGAAGGTGGTTGTTGTGTTTTGGCGTCCCCACGGGGATTCGAACCCCGGTCGCCTCCGTGAAAGGGAGGTGTCCTAGGCCTCTAGACGATGGGGACCTTGGAATTTAAACCGATACAGCTTACTGCTTTTAAAAAAACAGCATTAAAACAAGGCTGTATTTTACACCATTTACTGTTTTTTCTAAAACGAAAATCACATCAAATCC
>JANNWI010000043.1:0-1503 GCA_031414715.1 Methylophilaceae bacterium
AGGCTAAATACTTTGCCAGTCTTCCAATCGCTTACATACATGCTGCCATTCGAGTGATGCACGATACCATCACCGCCGCCAAAGCCTTCTGCAATATCGGTTAGCGTCTGCGTTTTTTGATTAAACGTGTATAAAACGCCAGAGGTAAAGTCCACAAAAATCAATACATCACCCGTGTCATCTGCCAGCAATCCATTTGGCGCCATCACGCGTGCATCTTGCTTACCATCTATCAATAATTTTACCGTGCCAGCATCATCAATTTTATAAATGGCGCCACCTTTGCCTGTGCCCATAATATCGCCACTATCGCTTACATATAAATTATCTTGTAAGTCAGCCTCTAAGTCATTTAAAAATTGTGGCGGTGATTGAAACGCCGTAGTAGCCACAAACACGCTGGCTTTAGCATCGTTTAAGCTAATTTTTACTATTTTTGTTTTATCGGCAACATATAAATTTTCGCCAATAATCGCCAAGCCTTTTGGGTCGTCTAAGCCGCTAGCAAAAATGCTGGCTTTGCCCGCGTTATCAATCTCACTAATTTGGCCATCACCATCTTTGCCAAACACGCCAATTTCAGACACAAAAATACGCCCATTTTTGGCTTGCACCACCGATTCTGGTGTTTTTAAGCCAGTGACTTTTTGCCTTGCCGTATTTGTAGTTTGGCTCCCACCGACTTTAGTTGTGCAAGCAGTTGCAAGCAATAAGCTAATCAAAAGGATAGATATTTTTTGCATACTAGTCAGTTTGTCATTAATAATAAAATTTGGCGGCTGGTAACTCGTCTAGCGTGTCGCAAATGGTTTTTGGGTTATCCATATTGGCTTTATCTAGAGTTGCCAAAAATGCTTTATCCGTTTCTAGTTTTTTAATCACTTTATCCATGGCTTTTGCGTAAGCTTTTTCCATATAAAAATCGGGTTTTACGCCCAAATCACCATTCACTTGCGCTTGCTTTTTAATCACAGTGAGCGCGTTTTCGTAAGTTGGTTCTTCTGCACCTTTTACATAAGCACGTGCAATAATTTCACCATGAAACACGCGCAATTGCGCATTGTAAAACATATGAGGCTCTAACAGTAACACCACATTAGCCGCTGCGCTGCAATTATCTACATTAGCAAAACGTCTCTTAAGTGCCTTAAGCGCCGCTTTTTCGGCCAGCGGGCCTTTCATATGCCACACATCTAAATATGGGTGCAGTAGGCGCACAGGGTGCTGGTAATGTGTTGCACCAATGTGCATGGCAATATTGCCTGGCAGCTTATTTGGCGCAGCTTCTGCGTTTGCAGAAAGACTAAAAATTAACATAAAACTAATGAATATTTTTTGCATGACAATCCCTTTATTATTATGGTTGTTTATAGTGAATGCGGTAAATGACATTGGCGCGATCGTCCGATACATACAGCGCGCCATCTGGGCCAGTGATGACGTCCACTGGTCTGCCCCAAGCTTCGTTATTCTGCAGCCAGCCAGTTGCAAAATCTACTACTT
>JANNWI010000044.1:0-3927 GCA_031414715.1 Methylophilaceae bacterium
GTGAATCAAACTCACGAAGTGAGTTTGAGAGAAAGTGCCCTGGGGTATTGGCCTGCAGAGCAATGTCTATCATATGTCCAGTTAACGCACCTGCAAATATGCGCACATCATCGGTTATATTTAAGGTTGCTATTTTTCTGACCAAAATATTATCTAGCGTGGCAGATGGTTTGTAGGGCGAAATAATCACATTATCTTGCTCATAACGCACACCAAATGGCGCAATATGCGGCTCGTTTAGGCTATTAACCGTGATGATGATGGTTTCAAAAATCATTTTTTTACTTTTTATTCTTCAGGCTTTTTTGTTCTTCAGCGATTTTTCTTTTAAGCTAGCTTCGCGATGATTTTTTCTATCGTCCTTGTTTTGCGTTGCGCTAGTTACGCCCCAATTTAACGCTTCGTCTTGCACATAGCGCTTGCCCAGCTGATGCGCAATTTGCGCGCGCGCCAACTCTACACCCAAATAAAACGCGTGGCTTGCGTCATTTTGAACACCCAAATTTGGGTAAAACGCAAACGGGTCAATATCAAGCTGCAGCCCATCGCGGTTATACACATGCACGCCATCTGCACTCACCATTATGCGAAAACTCGGATCTTTAATCTGCGCAGCAAATTCTGCAATTTCAGTTGCGTTATACGAAAAAGGCTTTCTATCATGCAGGCCGTTTAAGCCAGTAGAATAGCCGCGTGGCAGCCTGTCATCTTGTTTTGCGCGGTGCATGACGCGGCGTGCGATGTCAGCCTCTGCAATCGCATTGACTGCATGTGGGCTAACGCTGGTAGCCAACACTGCGTTAATATTCAGCTCGCTAATAATGCCAAATAAAATCGCGTTAACGCCCGTTGTGTCTGCATCTGTTAGCTCTGTTAAATTGCCAACGCCCATTAAGATATTAATTTGCGGATATTTTTTGCGTAATTTGCTATAGCGCACAATTGATTCTGTTAGCCCGAAATGAATCGGGTCTAAAATCGCATCAGCATAAAATGGCTTACCTTTTTTAAGGCAAATTTCAATAGCGCGATACAACGAAGCTAAATTACCAGGCTGGCTGGGCACAAGCACAGGCTTGGCTTCTACGGCATCAGCAATCCATAGTGTTTTTTCGGTTAAACTTAACAAATAATCGGCGCCTGACTTGCCAGCCAACAACAATTCATCACTGTTCATACTATCAACACTCACGCTTAAACCTGCTTGTTTTAGCGCTTTTATACTGTCTGCTAAATGTTTAAAAGGCTTATTTGGTAAGCAGCCCAAGTCAATTACATTTGCGCCTTGCGCGCTAAACTTTGTTGCCTTGACAACAATCTCATCCACCGTTAAATCGGGTGCATCCACAATTTCAGCAAAAATTTGGCAACTGTAATCGCTTAAGTCTGGGGCAAGCCCAATTTGGCCAAAATATTGTGGTAAGTCTTTCAAGTCGGCAGGCCCGCGCTCAGCTGGAATGCCATATTGGCGGTGCAGCTGACTTAAATCGCCTTGGCACAGGCCTGGCAAAATCATCTTGTTGGCATCACCGGTACTTTTTAGGCGGCGCGCAACCATTTCGGGCGTCATTAATGCAGCGACTGAAACGCCAATTTGCTCAACTTGATAATTAAAATCTCTATATTTAAAAGTGGTGTTTTTGGTATTGTTTTGTATGTCTTGCAGCACCTTATGCAAACTTTTTTCTGCCAATTTACCCGTAATAAAAAGTAGCTTTTCTTGGCTTTTCTTTTGCTTAATATTTTGTTTGGGATTTTGCTTCATTTGGCAGCTGTCTTATTGGCATGCCCTGCAAGCCGCGTGGATATTGCTTGCTGGAGCATGCTTACGCTCTCGACAATCTTTGTATGCTCAAAAGCAGCTAATTTTTGCACATTATCTAAATCAATTTGGCGCGGATAAACTTGCACCATATTATCGCGCGGCGCTTCTGATTCTATCGAATTTTCACCTGTGGCTGGCTCTGTATCGCACGCAAAAATAATACTTGGAACGCGCGTTTTACCAGCTTGTGCATAAAGATTAGTGACCAGTGAATCTGAAAACCCGTAAGCCATTTTGGCGACCGTGTTGGAGGTTGCGGGCGCAACTACCAGTGTATGATATTTGCCTGCATAAAAGCCTTCTACGGGCACGCTGCTGGCGGTTTTGTCTTGGTAAACTTTATGGCCAGTAGCGTCTAATTGCGCTTGAAAACCATACTGCTTGATGATTTCTGCAGCGGCTTTGCTTAGAAAAATATCGACGTTGTTTAAACTTTCAAGAATCGCCAACGATTCGCGCAAATAATGCCCAGAACCAGTGATTGCCCATGCCAAACGCTTTTTTTCTGAATTAGTCATGATGTTTACCAAATCAGAAAACTCAAAGTCTTAAGCTAGGCGCGACGTGAGTAAAAAATTGAGCGCGGCATACGGGTTTGTATGTAAGCGATGATTTTTTAAGAAACAACAAAGCATAGCAACAGAGTTTGAGTTTTATACGGCAAATGGATGCTCAATCACTATCGTTTCATCGCGTTCCGGCCCTGTTGAAACAATCGCAATTTTTACGCCACAAAGCGCTTCTAAACGGTTTAAATAGTGCTGCGCGTTTTTAGGCAAGCCGTCCCAAGTTTGCACGCCAAAAGTATTATCGTGCCAACCGCTTACTTTTTCATAAATGGGAACACAGCGCGCTACATCATCTGCACCAATTGGCAACATATCAATTGTTTTGCCATCTAGCTGATAACCTGTGCATATTTGCAGCTCATCGATGCCATCTAATACATCTAATTTAGTAATACATAAACCGGTGAGCCCGTTAATACGTGCTGAACGGCGCAACGCTGCTGCATCAAACCAGCCGCAACGGCGTTTTCTTCTTGTTACTGTGCCGATTTCTTGACCTTTTACCGACATTTGCGTGCCAGGCGCACCAGCGCTGTCAATATCTAACTCGCTGGGGAACGGGCCGCCACCAACTCGTGTTGTATAGGCTTTGGTAATGCCTAACACATAATGCAACATACTTGCGCCAACGCCAGTTCCTGCTGAGGCTTGACCTGCAATACAGTTACTAGAGGTAACATACGGATAAGTGCCATGATCGATATCCAACAGCGTGCCTTGAGCACCTTCGAATAATAAATTTTCGCCGCGCGCATTGGCTGCATACAAATCGGCAGAAATATCCGAAATCATTGGTTTTAACGCAATTGCGTGCGCCATGCTTGCATCGTATTGTTGATTAAAATCAACCGCTTGTGCACCTAAATAATTGGTTAACACAAAGTTGTGATAATCCATCACTTCACGTAATTTTTCTGAGAATCTTTCGGGGTAAAATAAATCGTAAACACGCAAAGCACGACGCGCCACTTTATCTTCGTAGGTGGGGCCAATACCTTTACCTGTCGTGCCAATTTTTTTATCGGCGCTACGTTTAGCCTCGCGCGCCACATCAATAGCCACATGATGACTCAATATTAATGGGCAACCTGAGCTGACTTTTAGGCGGCTTTTAACTTCTAAACCATCTTTTTCCAGCGCAGCAATTTCGCTTAGCAAATGCCCAGCATCCAGCACTACGCCGTTGCCAATGTAGCAGTTGATGCCAGCACGAACGATACCAGAAGGCACTAAATTTAATTTGTAGATTTTTTGCGCTGCACCCTGTCCGACGACTAAGGTATGGCCTGCGTTGTGGCCACCCTGAAAGCGCACCACGCCTTGGGCGTGGTCGGTCAGCCAATCGACGATTTTACCTTTGCCTTCATCGCCCCATTGTGTGCCGATAACGACGACGTTTTTTGCCAATGCATTTTTTGCCATAAATTATTACTTTTCAAATTAACTTCTATTGATTTATATTTATATTTTTATCGCTTCAATGTGCCATTCGCCTTCGCGTAGCACCAGTTGAGTGTCACAATTGAGTTCTAA
>JANNWI010000045.1:0-2817 GCA_031414715.1 Methylophilaceae bacterium
GCCAGGCTTCATCTTAGCAACCGTTTCGGCATGAATTAAAGTTGGCGGCTCGCGACCTGGAATAAGCGCAGAAGAAATCACAATATCGGCTTCTGCGGCGCGCTGGGCAACTAGTGCCGCCTGACGCTGCATCCATGAAGCTGGCATTGGCCGAGCATAACCACCCGCGCCAGTCGCGCATTCTTTTTCTTCTTCGCTTTCATAAGGCACATCCAAAAACTTAGCACCTAATGATTCAATTTGCTCTTTCACTGCAGGTCGCACGTCTGAAGCCTCAACCACTGCACCTAATCTTTTGGCTGTTGCAATAGCTTGCAAGCCAGCAACGCCTGCCCCAAGCACCAACACCCGCGCGGCTTTCACCGTGCCTGCTGAGGTCATTAACATAGGCATAAAACGTTGATAAAAATGACTAGCTAACAGGACTGCCTTGTAACCTGCCACGTTGGCTTGCGATGACAACACGTCCATACTCTGTGCGCGCGAGTTTCTTGGTAACGCTTCGAGTGAGAACGCAGTCAAGCCTTGATCCGCCATGGATTTTAGTTGTGCTTGATTAAACGGCTCGAGAAGTCCAATCAACACCGCGCCAGCCTGCATTGTCTTTATTTCTGAGGTTTCTGGCGCACGTACTTTTAATACAATGTCAGCTTTTAATGCATCTGTGGCAGAAACCAACACAGCGCCAGCCATTTTATAAGACTCATCGGTAATGCTGGCACGCTCACCACCACCTTTTTGAACAATTACCTGACAACCCAAAGCAACCATTTTTTTAACGGTTTCCGGTGTAGCCGCTACGCGACATTCATATTCTTTAATTTCAGTAGGAATACCAATGATGGTTAAGCCGGCTTTCATTTATCAACCCTTATGTCATCACACAGATTTGATTTGCGGCCTTGCAAATCTCTACAAAGCTGTTGACTTCGAGCGAGCTTCGCCCTACCAAACCACCATCAATGTCAGGCATGGAAAACAGCGCCGCTGCATTGCTTGGGTTTAAACTGCCCCCATACAAAATTTGCACATTTTCAGCTCTATTTACATCACATTTTGCAATCCGCTGCCGAATAAATGCATGCACTTTTTGCGCTTGTTCTGGTGTGGCGGCAATGTCTGTGCCCACTGCCCATAAAGGCTCATAAGCTAATACCGCTTTTCTTAACACGTCTGCGCCAAAGCGCCGAATAATTGAATCTAATTGTCGCCCCACCACATATTCAGTCCAATCTGATTCGCGCTCTTCTAACGATTCACCCATACAAAAAATAGGCGTTAAACCAGCTTTTTCGGCAGCATTAAAGCGGGTTGCAGCCGTGTCATCAGTTTCGTGAAACTGGATGCGTCGTTCTGAGTGACCAACAATGACGTAACGACAGCCATAATCAGTCAGCATATATGCTGATACTGCGCCTGTCAGCGCTACATTTTCGTTGGCACATAAATTTTGTGCTCCCCAAGCCACATTAGAGCCTTGCAATAATGCTTGTGCCTGCGAAATATAGGGATAAGGCACACACACTGCAAAATCTGCATGTTCTAACTCCTGTACACCAGTTTTTAGCCCCTGCAATAAAGCTTTATTTTTGGCGATGCGTCCATTCATTTTCCAATTACCAACTACTAATTTACGTCTCATATTTTACTCATTCAACCAGTTTACTTAATTAATAATTGCAGCAAATTCGCCTTTTGCGTAGCGCAATGCCATATTGTCTAAAGAAACCACTTTTATTTTTGCAGCCTGCCCCGCACTGCCAAAAGCTTCAAAACGGCTTTTACAAACGCTTCTGGCAGCAATGGTTGCCGCTTTTAAGAACGCTCTAGGATCAAACTCTGATGGGTTATGCGCCATTTCTTTGCGAATAGTCGCTGTCATCGCCAAGCGAATATCTGTATCGATATTAATTTTACGTACGCCATTTTTAATTCCCAATACAATCTCACTGACTGGCACCCCATAGGTTTCTTTAATTTGCCCGCCATATTCGCGTATCATTTGCAGCCACTCTTGCTCAACACTGGATGACCCATGCATCACCAAATGCGTGTTGGGAATGCGCTGATGTATTTCTTTAATGCGATTAATCGATAAAATATCGCCTGTTGGTGGGCGGCTAAACTTATACGCGCCGTGGCTGGTACCGATGGCTATTGCCAGCGCATCGACTTGAGTCGCTTTCACGAACTCCGCTGCTTCGTCAGGGTCAGTTAACAATTGAGACTCACTCAACACACCTACCGCACCGCCGCCATCTTCCTCGCCCGCTTGCCCTGTTTCTAGCGAGCCAAGTACGCCTAACTCACCCTCAACAGATACACCTACTGCGTGCGCTGCCTCTACCACTTGGCGCGTTACATTGACGTTGTATTCAAAAGATGCGGGCGTTTTTGCATCAGACTCTAATGAACCGTCCATCATCACGCTTGAAAAACCACTGCGTAGCGCTGTTTGACACACTGCTGCCGAAGCGCCATGATCTTGGTGCATACACAAAGGTATATGCGGGTATTGTTCAATCGCTGCTTCTACTAAATGACGTAAAAACGGCTCGCCAGCATAACCGCGCGCACCCGCTGATGCCTGCAAAATCACGGGGCTATCCACCTCATCAGCTGCCTGCATAATGGCATGAATTTGCTCCATATTATTCACGTTAAATGCTGGCAAGCCGTATTGATATTCTGCCGCGTGATCGAGTAATTGCCTTAGTGAAACTAGCGCCATTCAAATTCCTTTTGTTGTATATATGTTAGTAAATAAAATTATATTTAGATTGTAAAAGTTACGGTTAAGTTGTAAAAAACTGTGGG
>JANNWI010000046.1:0-16398 GCA_031414715.1 Methylophilaceae bacterium
ATTCTCGATTATGATGTTGTGGGACGCATGGCAACAAAAAAATCGCCCCGCCCTGGCTGCGTCATCAGAGCAACAACAGACTGAATCAGGTGCGCAGGTACCCACGTCAGAGGCTGGCAACACTGATACCTTAAATAATGCAGCTGCAAATGGTTTATTTAAGCTAGAGCAAGGTCAACGCGTTAAAGTGACTACTGATTTATTTCATGCAGAAATTGATACTATTGGCGGTGATTTACGTCGCTTAACACTCAATAAACACCGTGCTGCTAATGTTAAAGATGGCAATTTTGTATTGATGGACGATGCACAAAAGCCGATGTTATATATTGCCCAAACAGGCTTGTTGGGGGCCAACTTACCTAATCATAAATCTGTATTTACCAGCACAACAAGTAATTATACATTAGCAGATGATGCTAATAGCCAACAAGTACGTTTGTCTTGGGTGGCAAACGGCATTGCTGTGGATAAAGTTTATACTTTTCATCGTGGCAGTTATGTAATAGATGTTACGTATGAAATTAATAACGGAAGTACATCAAGTATTTCACCTTCTGCTTACTATCAAATTGTGCATGACAGTCAATCAAAGCAAGGTTCAGCTTTAATGCCAACTTTTACAGGCGGCGCTTATTATACTGAAGCAGATAAATTTAAAAAAATTAAATTTGCTGATATGGAAAAAGAAGCGCTTTCTAAAACCAGTAAAGATGGTTGGATGGGCATAATTGAGCATTATTTTGCCAGTGCTTGGATTGTTAGTGCTGGCCAAACGCGCGAGTTGAGTGCTAAAAAACTAGCAGATAATATTTTTGCAGTTCGTACAGTTATGCCTGCAATAAGTATTGCTGCTGGTGCAAAAACTGATATAGCAGCTAAGCTGTTTGCTGGTCCACAAACAGCCAAAGATTTAACCGCAGCTGCGCCAGGCTTGGAGTACGCGGTTGATTACGGCTGGCTAACGGTGGTGGCTAAGCCATTATTTTGGGTGCTTTCAAAAATTTATGCACTGGTGCACAACTGGGGCATAGCCATTATTTTACTTACTGTTCTCATTAAAGCTGCGTTTTTCCCGCTATCTGCCGCCAGTTATAAATCGATGGCACAGATGCGTGAACTAGCGCCGAGCCTGCTAAGCATGTAAGAATAGTTTGGTGACGACAAACAAAAAATGCAGCAAGCGATGATGGAAATGTACCGCACTGAGAAAATTAATCCAATGGGCGGATGCTTACCCATTCTGATTCAAATACCCGTGTTTATTGCCCTATATTGGGTGCTGCTAGGCTCTGTTGAATTACGCCACGCACCATTTTTTGGCTGGATACAAGATTTGTCTGCGCCCGATACACTTTTTGGCACCCTGCCTTGGTTGAACATGCCGATTGGTTTGCTACCTATACTAATGGGCGCCACCATGATTATTCAAACTTCTTTAAACCCTGCGCCCACAGATCCTATTCAAGCAAAAGTGATGAAGGTGATGCCAATTGTTTTTAGTATCTTTTTCTTTTTCTTCCCTGCTGGTTTAGTATTGTATTGGCTAGTGAATAACATTTTATCTATTTGGCAACAATGGTACGTGAACAAAACGATTCACGCAGCTGCACTTGCCAAAAAAGGTAATGTAAAAAAATAGCCTATGTTAAATCCTGTGGATACTATTGCCGCTATTGCTACCGCTAGTGGTGCTGGTGGTATCGGCGTGGTACGGGTTTCTGGTGAGTTGTGCCCAACCATTGCTACCCAAATTTTGGGTCAATGCCCTACCCCACGTTACGCAGCTTACCTGCCTTTTTACGACAGCAATCAACACTTAATCGATCGTGGCATATCGATTTATTATCAGCACCCACATTCTTACACAGGTGAAGATGTACTTGAGCTGCAAGCGCATGGCGGCACTGCCGTCATGCAGATGTTGCTGGCGCGCTGTATTGAGTTAGGCGCACGTCAAGCTGAGCCAGGTGAATTTACTCGCCGTGCTTATTTAAACGATAAAATTGATTTAGCCCAAGCGGAAGCAGTAGCTGACGTGATTAATGCGACCACAATCGAAGCTGCGCAAAGTGCTATGCGTTCACTATCGGGTGAATTTTCAAATAGCATTAATGTAGTGTTGGCTAAGCTGGTTGATTTGCGCATGTATGTAGAAGCCTGCCTAGACTTTCCTGAAGAAGAAATTGATTTTATTACGCAAGGCAAAGTGGCAGAAAAATTAGGCGTCATTATTACCGAATTAAATATTGTATTTGCAAAAGCGCAGCAAGGCAGTTTATTGCGCGAAGGCTTGCAGGTTGTGTTGATTGGCCAACCCAATGTTGGAAAATCTAGCTTGATGAACCAATTAAGCGGCGAAGAAGTGGCGATTGTTACCCCAATTGCAGGAACTACCAGAGACACAATAAAAAATACCATACAAATCAATGGCTTGCCGATTAACATGATAGACACTGCAGGCTTGCGTGATACTGACGACGAAGTGGAAAAAATCGGAATTGCGCGAACTTATCGAGCCCTAGAAAACGCGCAGGTTGCGTTATTGTTGATAGATGAAGCTCATGGTATTAGCGATAATGAAAAATCGATTTTAGCCCACTTGTCGCAAGAAATAGCCAAAATTTGGGTACATAATAAAATTGACACCACGCAAGAACTAGCTAAATCAATCGAAAAATCAGGTGAGCGACATATTTATCTTTCAGCCAAAACTGGAGACGGCATTGATTTGCTCAAGCAACATTTACTAGGAATTATTGGCTATC
Source organism: Methylophilaceae bacterium (assembly GCA_031414715.1). Lineage (GTDB taxonomy): Bacteria > Pseudomonadota > Gammaproteobacteria > Burkholderiales > Methylophilaceae > Methylotenera_A. The sequence continues at coordinate 2,769 of JANNWI010000046.1, forward strand.
AGCAAAATGCTGAAGGGGTTTTTATGGCGCGCGCTCGGCACTTAGAGGCGCTAAAGCAGGTGGACGTCCACTTGCTGCAAGCGCGTAACAACATACATCAATCAGAACTGATAGCAGAAGAGCTGCATCTAGCACAAGATGCATTGAGTAGCATTACTGGGCAATTTACGCCAGATGATTTGCTAGGTGAAATATTTAGTAAATTCTGCATTGGAAAGTAGAAACTAAAAAGGCGATATATTTATCGCCTTTTTATTTGAAATTGCTAGTGGTTTTATTTAACAAACATGTCTAGTTTTTTATAATGTTCAGCTAACAAATAGTAAAAAGCTAAGCGCGATTTGAAACGATCATCTTTCATTTTGCCGCATACTGCTTCAATAGCACCATTTAAATCAGCATCAGCATTGGTTAACGCTAATTTTTTCTTTAAGAAATTCGTACGTACCGTGTCTCTTTCCGCTTCGTCGCCGCATGATACGAACTGTGAATCTTTATTTGAAAGCACTAAAGCATAATTTCTCGCTAAGCCATCAAGCGCAGCAGTGTGTACATTGGTGGCGTATTTTGCAGAAATTGCTTTGTGTTCTTGTAAGTCAGCCATGTATTTCTCCTATATATTTTAAATTATTAATTAAATACTTTTGTTGCAACGTTAAGCTTAAAGCATTTAATAACCTTACACTTTAGCGTTCACACTACTATAGGCGTCTTTTTGCCCATTCGTCAATAGCTTACACATGTAAAATTTTGTTGCGCATGTTTCACGTGAAACACGTAGTAATTTTTAGTTTTCAATGACTTAAACGCAAGATTGCGTTAAACTTTCATCTGTTTGTTATTGAAGCATTTTTTGCAAAAAAACTATACTAAAACCATGAATTTTCCTGATATATTTGATGTGATAATAGTAGGTGGCGGCCATGCGGGTACCGAGGCGGCATTGGCTGCTGCGCGCATGGGGCAAAAAACCTTATTGCTGACACATAATATTGAAACATTAGGCCAAATGTCGTGTAATCCAAGTATTGGCGGTATTGGTAAAGGCCATTTGGTTAAAGAAATAGACGCGCTAGGTGGCGCAATGGCTGCCGCCACCGATGAAGGCGGAATTCAGTTTCGTATATTAAACTCAAGCAAAGGCCCTGCTGTACGCGCCACACGTGCACAGGCAGACCGCATTTTATATAAAGCCGCGATTAGAAAGCGCCTAGAAAATCAGCCAAATCTTTGGTTGTTTCAGCAGGCGGTTGATGACATTATTCTGGAGGGCGAGCGCGTTGCGGGTGTAATAACGCAGATTGGTTTGCATTTTAAATCTAAATCAGTAGTGCTCACTGCCGGCACATTTTTAGGTGGTTTGATACATGTAGGTATGCAAAACTACAGCGCTGGCCGTGCTGGCGATCCACCAGCAACAAGCCTTGCGGCGCGCTTACGTGAGCTTAATTTGCCCGCAGGCCGTTTAAAAACGGGCACACCACCGCGCATAGACGGCCGCTCTATCAACTATAGCGTCATGCTAGAGCAGCCAGGGGATAACCCGGCGCCTGTATTTTCATTTATGGGCAATGTAACGCAGCACCCTGCACAAGTGTCGTGCTGGATTACGCACACCAATGAGCGTACGCACGATATTATTCGCAGCGGCTTAGACCGTTCTCCGATGTACACGGGCGTGATTGAAGGCGTTGGGCCGCGTTATTGCCCAAGCGTAGAAGACAAGATCCACCGTTTTGCAGATAAAGAATCGCATCAAATCTTTTTAGAGCCAGAAGGCTTAACTACTAATGAAATTTATCCTAATGGCATTTCAACCAGCTTGCCGTTTGATATTCAGCTCGCACTGGTGCGCTCAATCAATGGTCTGGAAGGCGCATATATATTGCGCCCTGGCTATGCTATTGAATATGATTATTATGATCCGCGCGCATTAAAATCGAGCCTAGAAACTAAATCGATCCAGGGTCTATTTTTTGCTGGCCAAATCAATGGCACAACTGGCTATGAAGAAGCTGCTGCGCAAGGCCTGCTTGCAGGCGCGAATGCAGCGCTTTATGTTCAAGACAAGGAAAGTTGGTGCCCTGCTCGTGACGAAGCCTACTTGGGTGTGCTGGTGGATGACTTAATAACAACTGGTGTGACAGAGCCATATCGTATGTTTACTAGCCGTGCCGAATACAGATTACAACTGCGCGAAGACAATGCTGATATGCGCTTAACCGCCAAAGGCCGCGAGCTCGGCTTGGTGGATGATGCACGTTGGGCGGCTTTTGAGAAAAAATTAGAAGCAGTTTCGCGTGAGCAAGCGCGTTTGAAAAAGACTTTTGTACAAATCGCTGCTGACGATGTTTCACGTGAAACGCAACAAGCCATTTTAGGGAAGCCGTTGGAGCACGAATATAGTTTATTTGAGTTGCTGCGTCGTCCAGAGGTGAGCTACGAAGGCATGCTGACATTGGGTGGCTTGGGTTTAGCCGAGTTAGCGCCTGAAGTTCGCGAGCAAGTAGAAATTGCCGCTAAATATCAAGGTTATATTACGCGTCAGCAAGAAGAGATAGCTAAGCTTAAAAGCAGCGAAAGTGCTAAGTTGGGTGCAGAGATTGATTATGCAGATGTGCATGGCTTAAGCATAGAGGCGCGCCAAAAATTAATCATGCATAAGCCAGAGACTATCGGCCAAGCGGGGCGAATCTCTGGGATTACGCCCGCGACCATTTCTTTATTGCTGGTCTACTTAAAGCGTAAACATAAAAAACAAGCTAATCCGACTCAAATAGAGGCGGCATGACCCAAGCGACACTGCTGGCGGCAGGTATTATCGAGATGGGCTTGGACGTAAATGCGGAAATACAGCAAAAATTGCTGGCTTATTTGGCGTTGTTAGAAAAATGGAATAAGGTGTATAACCTCACGGCTGTGCGTAATCCAGTAGAAATGGTGACCTTACATTTGTTGGATAGCTTAAGCGTGCTGCCATATATTAAGGTTAATAATTTATTAGATGTAGGCAGTGGCGGCGGCTTGCCTGGCATTGTGCTGGCAATATGTTTGCCACAGTTGCAAGTGACAACGATTGATACGGTGCAGAAAAAAGCGATTTTTATGCGGCAAGTCAAAGGAGAGCTTGCGCTAGATAATTTGCAAGTAGTGCACGGACGAGTAGAAAACTATGAGCCACAAGAAAAGTTTGAGATGATTATCTCGCGCGCTTTTTCAGATTTAGAATTGTTTGTAACTTTAACACAACATGTTCTTGCCAAAAAAGGGAAATGGCTAGCGATGAAAGGTTTGGTGCCTCAATTGGAATTGAATCATTTACAAAATAAAGCGCACCAAACTATTCCACTAGCCGTGGCAGGCTTACAAGCAAAACGGCATTTAATTGTTATAGAGAATATCGAATGAAAATTTTAGCAATTACTAATCAAAAAGGCGGCGTGGGTAAAACCACAACATGTGTCAATTTAGCTGCCAGCTTGGCTGCTAATTATAAAAAGGTATTGTTGATAGATTTAGACCCACAAGGCAACGCTAGCACAGGCAGCGGTGTGGATAAAGCACAGCTAAAACATAGTATTTATCATGTGCTAATTGGTAAAAAATCCTTGCAAGAGGTCATTGTCAGTAGCGAAAAAGGTGGTTATCACGTAGCGCCATCCAATCGCGAGCTAGCAGGCGCCGAAGTAGAATTGGTGAATGAGTTGGCGCGTGAGACGCGTTTAAAACAAGCGTTGGGTAACTTGGAGCAAAAGTATGATTATATTTTGCTCGATTGTCCCCCTGCCCTCAATTTAGTCACTGTGAATGCGCTGACTGCGGCCGATAGTGTGATGATACCAATGCAGTGTGAATATTACGCGCTGGAAGGTTTGTCAGATTTGGTCAATACGATTAAAAAAGTGCGCGTCAGTTTAAATGCCAAGTTAGAGATTGAGGGCTTATTGCGCACTATGTTTGATAATCGCAATATGCTGGCAAGCCAAGTATCGGCGCAGCTGGTCAGTCATTTTGGCGATAAAGTATACAGCACCGTAATCCCGCGTAACATACGCTTGGCCGAAGCGCCTAGCTACGGCTTGCCAGCATTGATTTACGATAAGTCCTCACGCGGCGCACAAGCTTACTTAGAGCTAGCAAAAGAAATAATACTTAAAAATCAGATAGTTAAGGATGCCAAACATGGTTAAACCAAAAGGCTTAGGGCGCGGCTTAGATGCTTTATTAGCAGACAATGATGAAACCATAAGTACAGATGGTGCGCAACGCCTGTTGAATGTGGCGCAGTTACAGCCGGGTAAATACCAGCCACGCAGTTATATGGATGATGCTGCTTTGCAAACTTTAGCAGACTCGATTAAAAACCAAGGCATTATGCAGCCAATATTGGTAAGAGAAATCGCATCAGATAAATTTGAAATTATTGCAGGTGAGCGCCGCTGGCGCGCTAGTCAAATAGCAGGGTTAACGCAAGTGCCTGTGTTAGTGCGTGAAATCGCTGATGAATCTGCCCTGGCAATGGCTTTAATTGAGAATATCCAGCGTGAAAATTTAAACCCGCTTGAAGAAGCGCAAGGCATAAAGCGCCTAATTGACGAATTTGCGATGACACATGAAAAAGCGGCCGAGGCTGTTGGACGTTCGCGCGCCGCAGTTTCTAACTTATTGCGCCTGCTTAGCTTAACGCACGCTGTGCAAGAGCTATTAATGCACAATAAACTAGACATGGGGCATGCCCGTGCTCTAATTGGCCTAGATGCCGCACAGCAGATTTTATTAGCAAATAAAATTGTGCAGCAAAATCTGAGCGTGCGCGATGTAGAAAATTTAGTTAAAAAATTAGCTGCTGATGTGCAAGTAAAACCAAACAAAAACAATGTCAATCGTGACGTTATGGCCTTACAAAATAGCTTAAGCGAAAAAATCGGTGCCACTGTGAGTATTTCTGCCAGAGCCAATGGCTCTGGCATATTAAAAATTAATTACAGCAACTTAGATCAGCTAGATGACATTATTAAAACAATGTCGCGTTGAGTTTTGGTGCCAAATGATTATGAGTGCTTATTAAGCTTGACTAAAAGCGCGCAATAATTCAAAATCGCGGACTTTGCTAGATGGTAATTCTAATAAATGAATGAATTATTAGAAATTAAATGACACAACTGAAAAGTGTTTACACAACAATGTTAGCATGGCAAACACTGGCTACCTGCATTGCAGGATTGGTGATATTTTTTATCTCTGGTAAAAATGCAGCAATATCAGCGTGTTTAGGCGGTTTTTCGATTATATTAGGCGCCGCATTTGCTAGCATTATATTTGTGCGAAATAGTAGAAAACAAGACGCAGCAACCATCTTGGTTGGCTTGTTAACATCTGAAATGGTGAAACTAGTTTTTGTATTTTGTTTTTTGTTTTTAGTTGTTAGGCATTACAAAAGTTTAGTACCAGTAGCGTTAATCATTGGGCTAATGGCAGCAGCGTTAATGTCTGGCGTAGCAATGAGTAAAATTGTCAGTAAATCATCCTAATTTAGGCAATGATTTAGTCATGATATCAATATTATAAGAGCGAATATGGCAACAGAACATACACAGGAAGTCTTAAAGCCAGCAGATTATATCGCGCATCACCTAGGCTTTAATACACAAGCTGTTGGCGATGCTGGTGGATTTTGGCGCATTAATGTCGATACATTATCTACCTCTATTTTTTTAGGGCTTTTGGTCATAGGATTAATTTGGTGGGTAGCGCGCAAGGCGCACGCAGGCGTGCCAAGCAAAACACAAGCTTTTGTAGAAATAATTTTCGAATTTGTTGATGAGCAAGCTAAATCCATGTTTCATGGTGATCGTCATGCTTTTATTGCACCAGCAGCGTTAACGGTTTTTTTATGGGTTTTAGCAATGAATATGACCAGTTTTTTACCTGTCGATTTTGTTGCGAAAGCGGTAGAATTAATTACAGGTTCGCATGAAACTCATTGGCGCCCAGTACCAACATCTGATATCAATACTACGTTTGCCTTAGCGCTTTCTGTATGGATATTAATGATTTTCTTCTCTGTAAAAGTAAAAGGTTTCGGTGGTTTAATCCATGAAATATTTTATGCCCCTTTTGGCGGCCCCAAATTTTTTAAACCAAAAAGCTTGCTTGGTTTTATTGGCTTAATAGCCAGCCCACTGTTACTGTTGGCTAATTTTATGTTCAATATGATTGAATATATTTCTAAACCACTTTCGCATTCTTTACGTTTATTTGGTAATTTATACGCAGGCGAAGTTATTTTCTTGCTACTTGGTATGTTGGCAGGAACAAGTATATTGGGCATGGTTGGTGCAGCATTGTTGGGCGCTGCTTGGTCAGTCTTTCATATACTGGTTGTGCCATTACAAGCGTTTATTTTTATGATGATGACGATTGTATATTTATCGATGGCACACGAAAGTCATTAATACGCACGTAGTCAATATTTTTAGTAGTAACTTTTTGTTTTAATTAATTTAGTAATAATTTTCACTTGAGAGGGTAATAAAATGGCAGATTTAGCAATGGTACAAAGCTACACAGCAATTGGCGTAGGTTTAATGGTAGGTATTGGTGCTGCGGGTGCTTGTATCGGGGTGGGCAATATGTGTTCTAGCTTCTTAGATGGCGCTGCGCGTCAGCCTGAAATGATTCCACAATTACAAAGTAAAGTATTCTTATTACTGGGTTTGATTGATGCGTCATTCATTATTGCTGTTGGTATTGCATTGTTGTTTGCATTCGCCAATCCATTATTAAGCGCATTAGCATAATTAAGAAAAATATAGCTTTTGCTATAAATAGCTTGATTTAATAGCCTTAAAATTTGGAGCAAACATGGATATTCATTTAACCCTAGTTGCGCAAGCAATAGCCTTTGCAATTTTAATCTGGGTAACGGTTCAGTACGTATGGCCGCCACTTTTGAATGCAATTGAAACGCGTCAAAAAACCATTGCTGATGGTTTAGCAGCTGCACATCAAGGCAGAAGTGCGCTAGAAGTGGCCGCTAAAAAATCAGAAGTGACGCTAAACGAAGCTAAGCTGAAAGCCAGCGAAATTATTGGTCAAGCCGAAAAGCGTGCTACGCAAATTGTAGAAGATGCTAAAGGCGCTGCTAAAGTAGAAGGTGATCGCATTATTACTGGCGCTAAAGCAGAGATTGACCAAGAAGTAAACCGTGCAAAAGAAGGTTTGCGTACACAAGTTTCTGTACTGGCGATTGCGGGTGCAGAAAAAATCTTGCGTAAAGAGATCGACGGCAAAGTGCATTCTGAAATGCTATCTAAACTTGCGGCGGAGCTTTAAGCCATGGCTGAAATTTCAACCATCGCAAGACCTTATGCTGTAGCCGCTTACAAGCTTGGTAAAGAGAAAAAAGCGCTTGCTAAGTGGTCTGAGATGCTGGGTTTTGCGACGCAAGTGGCAAACGATGCGAAGATGCAGGCTTATATTAATGACTCAAAAGTAGTCGCTAGCGATTTGCAAGCTACTTTTTTAAAAGTATGTGGTGATAAGCTTAACGAAAACGCACAAAATTTAATTAAGATTTTGATTGAATATGGTCGTATGCCTGTGTTGCCAGCAATCACCACGGCATTTGAAGAATTAAAAGCTCAAGATGAAGGCACGCTAGAGGCCAACATAATCGCGGCTTCTAAGCCTGGCGTTGCAGAAATTAATGATTTAGTAAAACGCTTAGAAATTAAGTTTGGTAAAAAAATTGACGCCAAAGTCTCGGTAGATGCTGAGATTATTGGTGGTATGAAAATTATTGTTGGCGATACCGTGATAGACGCATCCGTCAAAGGTCAGTTACAAAATTTAACCTACGCACTTACTGCGTAAGATAGTTGGGTTAGCAAAGCCCAAAGAAAAACTTAGGAGCCACAATGCAGTTATCTACATCAGAAATCAGTGAACTGATTAAAAGCAGATTAGAAAATTTTTCTACGTCAGCTGAAGCGCGTACGCAAGGTACAGTTATTTCAGTCACCGACGGTATCGTTCGTATTCACGGTTTATCTAACGTGATGGCGGGCGAGATGATCGAATTTCCAGGTAATACCTTCGGCCTTGCGCTTAATTTAGAGCGCGATTCTGTTGGCGCTGTGGTATTGGGCGATTACGAGCATATTACCGAAGGTGATACGGTGAAGTGTACAGGCCGTATTTTGGAAGTGCCCGTTGGCCCCGAGCTAATCGGCCGCGTAGTAAACGCGCTAGGTCAGCCGATTGATGGCAAAGGCCCAGTTAATGCAAAAATGACTGACAAAATTGAAAAAGTTGCGCCAGGTGTGATTGCGCGTAAATCTGTATCACAACCAGTGCAAACTGGTTTGAAATCAGTGGACTCGATGGTGCCAGTAGGCCGTGGTCAACGTGAATTGATTATTGGTGACCGCCAAACAGGTAAGACAGCCGTAGCAATCGACGCGATTATTAATCAAAAAGGTCAAAATATGACCTGCGTCTATGTGGCGATCGGTCAAAAAGCCTCAACCATTGCTAACGTGGTGCGTAAGTTAGAAGAAAACGGTGCGATGGCTTACACCATCGTGGTTGCAGCTGCAGCGTCTGATTCTGCCGCATTACAATTTTTGGCGCCATACGCCGGTTGTACCATGGGTGAATACTTCCGTGACCGCGGTGAAGATGCATTGATTGTGTATGATGATTTGACCAAACAAGCCATTGCTTATCGTCAAATTTCATTGCTATTACGCCGTCCACCAGGTCGTGAAGCTTACCCAGGTGACGTGTTCTACATTCACTCTCGTTTGTTAGAGCGTGCTGCTCGCGTGAATGAAGACTACGTAGAAAAATTCACTAATGGCGCTGTTAAAGGTAAAACTGGTTCATTGACTGCATTGCCAGTGATTGAAACAGCAGCTGGTGACGTTTCTGCATTCGTTCCAACTAACGTCATTTCTATTACCGATGGTCAGATTTTCTTGGAAACTGATTTGTTCAACGCCGGTATTCGCCCAGCCATTAACGCCGGTATTTCAGTATCTCGCGTTGGCGGCGCAGCGCAAACTAAAGTGATTAAAAAATTGGGCGGCGGCGTACGTTTGGCCTTAGCGCAATACCGTGAATTGGCTGCATTTGCGCAGTTTGCTTCTGATTTAGATGAAGCGACCCGTAAACAACTAGACCGCGGTCGTATGTTTACTGAATTAATGAAACAAGCGCAATATGCACCATTAAGCGTTTCAAAAATGGCGATTACCTTGTTAGCAGCAAACAAAGGCTACTTTGATGATGTGCCAACCAATAAAGTATTGGCTTTTGAAAGCGCGTTACACGGCTTTATGGGTTCTAAATACGCCAAATTGATGGACGGTATTGAATCTAGCAAAGACTTAGCTGGCGATAACGAAAAAGCGGTTGAAGCGGCTATTCAAGACTTTAAAGCTACCAATGCTTACTAATAGCGCCTATTAATCACTTTTAGGATAAAAAATGGCTGGTAGTAAAGAGATTAGAACCAAGATCAAGAGTGTAGAAAATACACGCAAGATCACCAAAGCGATGGAGATGGTGGCTGCTTCTAAAATGCGCAAAGCGCAAGATAGAATGCGTGCCACTCGTCCGTATGCTGAGAAAATTCGTAACGTTGCGGCGCATTTGTCATTTGCAAACCCAGAATACAAACACCCTTATTTGATTAAACGTGATGTCGTTAAAAATGTGGGTTTGATTGTGGTGAGTTCAGACAAAGGTTTATGTGGTGGTTTAAACACTAACATGTTGCGTTTGTCTGTTAACCAAATGAAAAACTGGGAAGCTGACGGCAAATCCATCACTGTGAGTGCGATTGGTAATAAAGGCTTCAGCTTTATGAACCGAGTTGGCGCGAATGTTAAATCGCACATTACTGGCTTGGGTGATATACCACATCTAGAAACCTTGATCGGCACCATTAAAGTAATGTTGGATGCTTATGAAGCGGGCGAGATTGATCAACTTTATATTAGCTACACCAAATTTATCAACACCATGAAACAAGAGCCAGTCATGGAGCAATTGCTGCCATTATCTGGTGAAAAGCTTGGCAGCCCTGCCGGTCATTGGGATTACATCTATGAGCCAGAAGCAAAACCAGTGGTTGATCAATTGATGATGCGTTATGTAGAGTCATTAGTGTACAACGCGGTGTCAGAAAATATGGCTTCAGAGCAATCATCACGTATGGTGGCGATGAAATCTGCGTCTGATAACGCGAAAGAAGTGATTGGCGATTTGAAATTGGTTTATAACAAAGCACGTCAAGCAGCCATTACCAAAGAGATTTCAGAGATTGTTGGCGGCGCAGCAGCGGTTTCATAATAGATACAACATATTACAAAAAAACGTAAATTTTATAATTCAACAGATTAAGTTTGAATAGGATATAAAGATGGCAAAAGCAAACGCAGTAAACGAAGCTCAAGTTAAAATCGGTCGTGTGGTGCAATGTATTGGCGCGGTGGTTGACGTGGAATTTCCGCGCGATCAAATGCCAAAAGTGTTTGATGCATTAATTATTGACGATGCAACTAGCCAAGCAGAAGCTGGTTTAACCCTAGAAGTGCAACAGCAATTGGGCGATGGCATTGTGCGTACCATTGCGATGGGCTCATCTGATGGCCTTGCGCGCGGCACAGCTTTCAAAGCAACCGGCACACAAATTACTGTGCCAGTAGGTGTTGGTACATTAGGCCGTATTATGGACGTGCTAGGCCGCCCGATTGATGAGGCAGGCCCGATTGACTGCGACGAGCGTCGTTCTATTCACCAAAAAGCACCAAAATTTGAAGAACTTTCTCCAAGCGTTGACTTGTTAGAAACGGGTATCAAAGTGATTGATTTGGTTTGTCCGTTTGCTAAAGGCGGTAAAGTAGGCTTGTTTGGCGGCGCTGGTGTGGGTAAAACGGTTAACATGTTGGAGCTTATCAACAACATCGCTAAACAACACTCAGGTTTATCAGTATTTGCAGGTGTAGGCGAGCGTACACGTGAAGGTAACGACTTTTACCACGAAATGGCAGAAGCAGGCGTTATTAAGCTTGACGACATGAAAGAGTCAAAAGTAGCGATGGTGTTTGGCCAAATGAACGAACCACCAGGCAACCGTTTACGTGTCGCTTTATCTGGTTTGACCATGGCGGAAAAATTTCGTGACGAAGGCCGTGATGTGTTGTTTTTCGTTGATAACATCTACCGTTACACATTGGCCGGTACTGAAGTATCTGCATTGTTAGGGCGTATGCCTTCAGCTGTAGGTTATCAGCCAACACTGGCCGATGAAATGGGTCGTTTGCAAGAGCGTATTACTTCTACTAAAACAGGTTCTATTACTTCTATTCAAGCGGTTTACGTACCTGCGGATGACTTGACCGATCCATCACCTGCAACAACATTCCAACATTTGGATTCAACCGTTGTGTTGTCACGTGACATTGCATCTTTAGGTATCTACCCTGCGGTAGACCCATTAGACTCAACATCACGTCAATTAGACCCATTGGTGGTTGGCGAAGAGCACTACAACGTAGCGCGTAGCGTTCAACAAACATTACAACGCTATAAAGAGTTGCGCGATATTATTGCAATTTTGGGCATGGACGAGCTATCACCAGAAGATAAATTAGCCGTTGGCCGCGCACGTAAAATTCAACGTTTCTTGTCGCAGCCGTTCCACGTGGCTGAAGTGTTTACTGGTTCGCCAGGTAAATACGTGTCATTAAAAGATACCATTAAAGGCTTTAAAGCGATTGTAGCTGGCGAGTACGATCACTTGCCAGAGCAAGCGTTCTATATGGTGGGTGGTATTGAAGAAGCAGTAGAAAAAGCAAAAACGCTTAACTAGTCATAAGACGTTAGACGTTAGTTAATAGTTTTTAAGGAACAGCATGGCAAATACAGTTCATATTGATGTAGTAAGCGCAGAAGCAAGCATATTCTCGGGTGAAGCTGAATTTGTGGTTGCGCCTGCTGGCGCGGGTGAAGTGGGTATTTATCCAAATCATGCCCCAATGATTACCTCTATTAAACCAGGCGCATTACGTATTCAATTAGCAGATGCGGCTGAAGAAGTGGTCATATTTATTTCTGGTGGTTTATTGGAAGTGCAACCAGGCATGATTACTGTGCTAGCAGATACTGCGGTGCGCGGCCACGATTTAGATGAAGCCAAAGCGATTGCAGCTAAAGAAGCCGCAATAGAGGCAATGAAAAATCGTACTTCGGATATGGATTACGCGAAAGCTCAGGCAGAATTATCTGAAGCGCTTGCGCAAATTCAGGCGATTGAACGTTTACGCAAACCATCGCACTAGCGTTAAAAGTTTAAAAAAGGCAGCTTAGGCTGCCTTTTTTGTTTGTGTCATCTTTATACTTTACAATACGGTTTATTACTTATTTTTAATTCATCTTAAATGACTACCAACCATCTTAATATTGTTATCCTTGCAGCGGGCAAAGGCACGCGCATGCATTCCAACAAACCTAAGGTGCTGCATGAGATAGGCGGCAAAACTATTTTGGGGCATGTCATTACTTGTGCCAAAGCGTTAAACCCACAAAAGATAATTGTAGTGTATGGTTTTGGTGGTGAAATTGTACGCGAGGCGTTTGCGCATGAAAATATTATATGGGTAAACCAAGCCGAGCAGCTAGGCACAGGCCACGCCGTGCAGCAAGCATTGCCGCATTTAGATGTAGATGCCAACACATTGATTTTATTAGGCGACGTACCTTTGGTGGATGTTGAAGCATGTAAAGGCCTAATAGCACAAGCCAATAATCAGTTGGCTATTTTGTCGTTTAACAAAGCCGACCCTACAGGTTATGGCCGCATTGTGCGAAACAATGATTTAGTTAGCGCCATCGTAGAGCACAAAGATGCCACTGAAACGCAGCGAAAAATTCAAGAAGTAAACACTGGCATTATGGCCATGCCCAACCAGTATTTAACAAGCTGGTTATCTCAGCTTACTAACAACAATGCGCAAGGCGAATATTATTTAACTGATATTGTAGCGTTGGCAGTAGCGCAGAATGTTGCAGTAGTGGCAGAGATAACTGCCGACGAATTTTCGGTAACAGGCATTAATTCAAAAATAGATTTAGCGCAGATAGAACGTGAATATCAAATACGCATTGCCAATCAATTACTGCAGCAAGGCGTAACATTAAAAGACCCTGCCCGCTTAGATGTACGTGGCAGTTTAACCTGTGGTCGCGATTGTGAGATAGACGCGAACTGTGTGTTTGAAGGCAATGTCACTTTAGGTGATAACGTTAAAATTTCTGCAAATTGCATCATTAAAAATGCAACAATAAAAGCCAATACACAAATTTTGCCGTTCACCCACATTGACGATGCTGAAGTCGGCGAAAACAGTCGCATTGGGCCATATGCAAGATTACGCCCAGGCACTATTCTACAAAATGACACGCACGTGGGCAATTTCGTAGAACTTAAAAATGCCCAAGTCGATATTGGCAGTAAAATCAATCACTTAAGTTATGTCGGCGATGCCACCATTGGCAAGCACGTGAACATTGGTGCGGGCACCATTACTTGTAATTACGATGGCGCTAATAAATTTAGAAC
>JANNWI010000047.1:0-2205 GCA_031414715.1 Methylophilaceae bacterium
CTTTTGGCTTACCAACAGCCATTTCAAAGCCTTCACGGCGCATTGTTTCCAACAAAATGGTTAAATGCAACTCACCACGGCCAGAAACGCGGAAAATATCCGCATCTTCTGTTTCATCTACACGCAAGGCTACGTTTACCAATAATTCTTTAGTTAAACGGTCGCGGATTTGGCGGCTGGTAACAAATTTACCTTCTGTACCGGCCAATGGTGATGTGTTCACCATAAAGTCCATAGTCAACGTTGGCTCATCTACACCTAAATGCGGCAAGCCTTTTGGATTTTCACGGTCGCAAATGGTAAAACCAATACCAATTTCATCTAAGCCAGAAATAATCACAATATCGCCAGCCAGCGCTTCTTCAACTGGTACGCGTTCTAAGCCTTGAAAGCCAAGCACCTGATTAATTTTACCAACTGCAATTTGCTTATCTTCGTTCATCACTGCAACCGCTTGGCCTGGCTTAATTTTGCCATTGCGCACACGGCCAACGCCTAATCTACCCGTATAAGTAGAGTAATCAAGTGCAGAAATTTGTAATTGCAGCGGCGCCTCTGGATCACCGACTGGTGGTTTTACGTGGCTCAAAATAGTGTCAAACAGCGCACGCATGTTATCACTCGGCGTTTTCATGTCTAGCATGGCATAGCCGTTAATGGCCGAAGCATACACCACAGGAAAATCTAATTGCTCATCGGTTGCGCCTAAATTGGCAAACAAATCAAAGGTATGGTTAATCACCCAATCGGTACGCGCACCAGGACGGTCTACTTTATTGATGACTACGATTGGCTTTAAACCTAGTGCCAGCGCCTTTTTAGTCACGAATCGTGTTTGAGGCATTGGGCCTTCAACCGCATCCACTAACAACACTACGCCATCCACCATACCTAATACGCGCTCTACTTCACCACCAAAGTCAGCATGGCCTGGAGTATCCACAATATTAATGTGCGTGCCTTCATAAACCACCGCAGTATTTTTAGCTAAAATAGTAATGCCGCGTTCTTTTTCAAGGTCGTTGCTGTCCATCACGCGCTCAACAATGGCATGATGCGCTGAAAATGTGCCTGCTTGCTGTAAAAGCTTATCCACCATAGTGGTTTTGCCATGGTCAACGTGGGCGATAATTGCGACATTGCGCAAGTTACGAGAATTTGGTGTGGTAGACATGTGGACTGCCGTATGTTTGAAAGGGCGAGAGTTTAACACAACTCGCCACAATAAGCTTTTGACCTAGTGAATAAACCTTTGACAAAACAGAATAAATGTTTATAATGCGCGTAACTTTGAAGCTTTTATAAGTTTTAAATTCATTGCCCTGACCCTCTGTCACTCGTGAAATGTTGAAGTGACTATCATATAGATGAGAATCTATCTTTTACTGGTTAGCGGCTATGCCCGTGCGCTGGTAAAAAGCATGCTAATACTGTTTTATTTAATTTAGTGCTTTTCACGTTTTTGTTGATAACTATATGTTGTAAAGCATATTTTCAACTCTTTGTGTGTTTGCTTGCGCCCTTTTTTCCGTTTCTATGAAACAGTTTTTGAAAGGGACACCTTAATGTCTTTTGAATTATTAAATCTTGATACAGCCTTACTTCGTGCTATTGAAGAATCTGGCTACACCACTCCAACCGCTATTCAAGCGCAAGCTATACCTGTGATTACCGCTGGTAACGACTTGATGGCCAGCGCCCAAACAGGCACTGGTAAAACCGCAGCATTTATGTTGCCTGCTTTAAACTTACTGGCAACACCACATGCGCTTAAAAGCCGCGGCCCACGTATTTTGGTACTTGTACCAACACGTGAACTTGCAGCGCAAGTAAACGAAGCAGCGCGCAAATACGGTAAATTCATTCGTGCCCGTACCGTCAGTATCGTTGGCGGCATGCCTTACCCACTACAAAACAAATTATTATCGCAGCCATTAGATATTTTGGTAGCAACGCCAGGTCGCTTGCTAGACCATATGGAGCGCGGTCGCATTGACTTATCGCGCTTGCAAATGTTGATTTTAGACGAAGCTGATAGAATGTTAGACATGGGCTTTTTGCCTGACGTTGAGCGCATTTGTAGCCAATTAACGGCTGAGCGTCAATCGTTGTTATTCTCTGCCACTTTAGATGGCGACATTGCGCGTATCGCCAAACAAATCTTGAAAAACCCAAAGACTATTCAAGTGGCTGGCCAAAAAGAAA
>JANNWI010000048.1:0-1809 GCA_031414715.1 Methylophilaceae bacterium
TTTCTAAATTGGTGCCGGAATATATGAGCATGGGTGAAACAGGCATGGCGGAAATGAGTGAAATGGCTGAGATGATGGACATGCCGCTGCCAGAAAATACCTTGCCAATGATGACAGGAAAAGGCCAATTTGGCGCGATTGATATGGGTGGTATGTTTACGGTAGTGAAAGTACGTAATAATGTTGCTAAGAACAGCAATGCTGACCCTGGTCACTACCATCACTCAAAAGGCACAGTAGCCTACGAATTGTTAGATAATGCCGCTTTGCCAGCCGCATCTAAACAAACAATTGCGCCTGAAACCAAGCCTGCCATTGAATTAAATGTGAGAAAGCCGAAAATGGGTGACACAAATCATGAAAAGATGGGGCATTAAATTAAGGGTTAAGCATGACTATATTTACCATCATTAAATATTTAGTTACCGCAGCCGTCGTGGTGCTGGTTTCAGAATTTGCCAAGACCAGCGACAAAGTAGGTGGCCTGATAGCGGCGCTACCATTAGTAACAGTATTAACGCTGATTTGGTTGTATGTAGAAAAGCAACCAGTCACTAAAATTGCTAACCATGCCTACTACACATTTTGGTATGTAATTCCCACGCTACCGATGTTTTTGCTGTTTCCATATTTGTTGCCAAAATTTGGTTTTTGGCCAACTTTGCTAAGTTGCATTGCTTTCACTTTGGTGATTTTTTATGTGTATGCAAATGTGCTAAAAAGCTTTGGCGTTGATTTATTGTAAGCCATGAAAAAACGTTGGGACATCTTTTGCAAAATCGTCGATAACTTTGGCGATATTGCCGTTTGCTGGCGGCTAGCCAAGCAACTAAACGATGAGCATGGTTTACAAATTAAGCTGTGGGTGGATGATTTAATATCCGCGCAAAAAATCATAACCAGTTTAAGTAGCACTTTAAATCAGCAAATTTGCGACGGAATTAGTATTGAAAAATGGGACGATGCTGCTGATTTTAGCCAAGCGGCTGATGTTGTGATTGAGGCATTTGCCTGCGGTTTGCCGACATCTTATTTGGCAGCAATGGTCAGCCAGCAAAGCAAATGGATTAATTTAGAATATTTATCTGCAGAACCTTGGGTTGACGATTTTCATGCAAAACCTTCGCCACAAGCAAATGGTTTAACTCGCTATTTTTACTTTCCAGGTTTTACTGAAGCCACAGGTGGCTTGATTCGCGAGCAAATCATACTTGAATCAAATCAACAGTTAGCTAGAAAAGATGAAAATGTTTTAAAAATATCACTATTTTGTTATCCAAGCGCACCAATAAACGATTTATTGAATGCTCTGCAGGTCAATAACCATGCGGTGCTTGTCTATGTGCCACAAAGCAGTATTTTGCCTAATATCGCACAATTTTTTGGCAAGAAAAATCTGCAAGTGGGTGATAAGCTAAGTCAACAAAATCTTACGGTGGAGATTTTGCCTTTTTTAAACCAAGCCGATTACGATGCGCTTTTGGCAAGCTGCGACCTTAATTTTGTACGGGGCGAAGACAGCTGGATACGCGCCATTTGGGCAGCAAAGCCTTTTATTTGGCAGCCATACATTCAAGATGAAAATGCCCACATGAAAAAGCTAGACGCATTTTTAGATTATTTTTATGTTAATTGCAATCAAAAACAACTAGTCTGCGAGGCGCATGAATGTTGGTCTGCAGGGCAGCTGCCTGAGGATGTTTTTGCTGAATATATGCAACAATTACCAGCAATTAAAAGTTATACGCAACAGCAATCTGCACTGCTTGCCAGCCAGACAGATTTAGCTGCTAAGTTGGTGATTTTTTG
>JANNWI010000049.1:0-2201 GCA_031414715.1 Methylophilaceae bacterium
ATCCAAATACTTTTGCAGGAGTAAGCAAGTTTTTTATAGTGGATGTAAAAGCCAATTACAAATTTGCTGATCGCTTAACTGCGAGTGTAGGGATTGACAACTTAAATAATTATAAAGCATATGCATTTCACCCATACCCACAAAGAACAGGCTACTTACAGCTTAAATTTGATTATTAGAAGAATTTATTGTTTGAGTCGATGCGGCGGTGCAACCTAATCGTCTTGCAAGCCATCTCAAACGGAAGAATTTTGGAGTTACTTAAGATGAAGAGATTTTTATTATTATTTTGTTTGTTAATTAGTCATCACGTTAGCGCGCACGAAGCGCACACTCAGCACACTGCCAGTGAATTAGCCGTTTCAGCTGTGTTTGATGAGACGGGTAAACTATGGCGTGCCAGTGTGCATAATGGATTTGTGCAAGTAGATAAAAGTAGTGATTTAGGCAAAACGTTTGGCAAGCCAATTAAAATAAACCATGTTGCCATGAAAATTGGCGCAGATGGTGAAGCGCGACCTAAAATTGCCATATTAGGAGCTAATATCTACCTAACTTGGACCCAAGCTTTAAAAACGCCCTATGCGGGCTATATATGGTTTGCAAGGTCGGTTGATAATGGTAAAAGTTTTGAAAAGCCTTACATTGTTCATACAGATCGTGCTGAGATTACGCATCGATTTGACGCCTTAAATGTTGCAGATGATGGCAAAATTACCGTTACTTGGGTAGATAAGCGCGATTTAATTGCAGCCAAGTCAGCCGGTAAAAAATATGATGGTGCCGCAATTTATTATGCGGTTTCTACCGATAAAGGTAAAACTTTTGCGCCAGAGCAAAAATTGGCAGATAGCAGTTGTGAGTGCTGTCGAATTGTTACTACCAACAAGCCAGACGGCACAGTAATCGCGCTGTGGCGCCATGTATTTGAAGGCAGTGAACGCGACCATCATATTGCAGAAATACCTAAAATAGGCACAAAGTCACAACTACATCGCGCCACGTTTGGGCGCTGGGTGATTGATGGTTGCCCTCACCATGGTGCAGCGCTGGCCAGCGGGGGTGAAAGCGCTAACTGGTGGGGCTACCATATGGCTTATTTTGATGGAAACGACGCCAATATTAAAACGGGACCTGGGCTTTATTACAGCCGAATGGACGGTGTGGCATGGGTGGCATCACCAGCTAGAAAGTTTGGTGATAATACAAAACAAGCTGGACACCCTGCCATTGTGAGTATTAGCCAAACAAATAGTGAAGAGCACGTTTGGCTGGTATGGCGCGAAATTAAAGATGGCAAAACCAGTATTTTAGGCATGTACTCAGAAGATGGCGGCAAAAGTTGGAGTGATGCCAAAATATTTGCCAGTACTAGTCAAAATGCCGATTACCCATTTTTGTTAAAGCATCAAAATAAGGCCTATTTAGTTTGGAACACGCAATTACAAGGTTTGCAAGTGTTAGCGTTGACTAAATAGATCTCACGCAAAAGTATATTGAAAAACCTCAAAAACGCCCCACCTTAATGGTAATAGCAATTAAGGAGGCGATATGCGTTTTGATAAACTTACCACCAAATTTCAACAAGCGATTAACGATGCGCAAAGCCTTGCGCTGGGTGCGGATAACACCGCCATTGAGCCGCAACATTTATTATTAGCGTTATTAAATCAAGAAGATGGTGGCACTTCATCGCTGCTATTAAAATCTGGTGTACAGATTAGTGCGCTTAAAACTGGATTAAATTCAGCGATAGCAAATTTGTCCAAATCCTCAGACATGAGTGGTGAGGTTGCGATTTCGCGTGACTTGAATAATTTACTAAACATCACTGATAAACTCGCTCAAAAGCGCCGCGATACTTACATTGCCAGCGAAATGTTTTTGCTGGCCCTGGCAGATGATAAAGGCGAAACAGCTAAATTACTCAAGCAAAACGGGCTTACAAAAGGTGCTCTGGAAGCCAGTATCCATGCGGTTCGTGGCAGTACTACTGTGAACGACCAAGAAGGTGAGAGCAATCGTGAAGCGCTTAAGAAATATACGCTAGACCTTACCGAACGCGCACGTCTCGGCAAGCTGGATCCTGTCATCGGACGTGATGATGAAATACGTCGCGCCATTCAAATTTTAGGTCGTCGTACCAAAAATAACCCTGTTCTAATTGGCGAACCTGGAGTAGGTAAAACGGCAATAGTCGA
>JANNWI010000050.1:0-2807 GCA_031414715.1 Methylophilaceae bacterium
TATTGCAACGCTAACTTAACACACATTTTTAAAGCTAGGTAAAAGTTACATGCGATGTAGCTGTGGGGACAGCAGTTTGAGCTCTTTCTCTGCCGCCTTGTAGTTGGGGAACAACTGCTCCACCACTGCGTAAAATTTAGCAGAATGATTCATTTGTTTCAGGTGCGCCAGTTCGTGGCAAATCACATAATTAATAATGTGCGGCGGTGCTTGCAGCAAGCGCCAACTTAGCCGCACTTGGCCACGACTATTGCAGCTGCCCCAGCGCGATTGCGCGTTTGAAATTGCAACTGGCGGCGTGGGCACGCCAAGCTTTGCGGCAAACACCTCAACACGTCTTGTAAAATCTAAAACAGCTGTTCTTTTATACCACATTAAAACCGCTGCTCTGCAGGCCGCATGACCATTAGTTTGCTTTATGGTGGCTGCTGGAGCATGTATTGCAAGCTCGTTACGTTCAAAGTGGATTTTCTTTTTATTATCTACTACCAATTTAAGCTGAATATCCTGCCCCAAATACAGTAAATGTTCGCCATCTATCCACTGTATTTTCTCTATTTGGTTGGCTTCACGTGCTTGCAGTTTGCTTAAAATCCACTTGGATTTTTCTTGCAAAATTTGATTAAGTTGAAACTCAAAAATGCGTTTTGGCGCATGCACTACTAAGCCGTTTTCAGTGATTTTTAGGCCAACAGTACGGCGCGGTCGACGCTCGAGCAGATATGAAATCGTCTCGCCATTTGAAAAAGTTAAACTTTGTTGCATTATTGCTTTAAAATCATAGCGTTAACTGCTCCGCCTCAATCCAATCTTCCACCTGCTGGTTGAGTGCGTCTGTTTTTAAATCTGCGGTTTCAATCGGCTTGCCGATGCTCAAAATAATCGTACCAGGCTGTTTAATAAACGCATTTTTGCGCCAAAATAAGCCCGCATTGTGTGCAACAGGAACAACTGTAGTCTGCGTGTGAGTAGCCAACCAAGCACCACCAATATGATATTTGCTGCGCGCGCCAGGCGCAATGCGCGTGCCTTCAGGAAAAATCACCACAAATAATCCTTTTTTAAGTCTATCTTTGCCGTGCGTCACAAGTTTTTTAAGCGCTTCGCGACCAGCGCTGCGGTCAATGGGAATGGTATCCATCGCCCACCACGCCCAACCGAGGATAGGAATATACAAAAGCTCGCGCTTTAACACCCAAATTTGCGGCGGAAAAATCGTTTGTAGCGCAATTGTCTCCCATGCCGATTGGTGTTTGCATAAAATGATGGAAGGGTGGTTAGGAATATTCTCGCGCCCACGCACTTCAAACCCCAAATTGCAGGTGAGTTTTAGCCAAAACAAAGCGCAATGTGCCCAATAGCTGGCCATGCGACTACATGCAATGCTGCTAGTGAATGGCGCTATCACAATGATTAATATAGAAAATATTGGCGAAATGATCAGCATACCTAATGCAAACAAAAGTGATCGTGCAAATAACATGATGCTTATATGTCTTCAGCAATAACGTGCTGCACCGCTTCGTTTAAATCGGCAAAAATTAAAGTGTTTGCAGGTAGTTTTGTATCAGCCAAGCTACCTGCTGCGCGCGTTTCTTCCCCTTTGCCAGACCGCACCAGTACTGGCTTGCAGCCTGCATCATGAAAAGCTTGTAAATCGCGTAGCGAATCGCCAACCGCAAAAACCTCGCTTAAATCAACCGAAAGTCGGCGCGCAATATCTTCTATCATGCCAGTTTTTGGTTTGCGACAAGTGCAATTGTCGTCTGCGATGTGCGGGCAGTAAAATAGCGCATCAATGCGTCCGCCTACTTGCGCCAGTGCGCGATGCATTTTGTCGTGAATCGCGTTAAGTGTCGCCATATCGTAAAGCCCGCGCCCAACACCAGATTGATTAGTAGCCAATGCCACGCGAAAGCCAGATTGATTCAGTAACGCAATCGCTTCTAGGCTGCCAGGCAGCGCAATCCACTCGTTAGGATTTTTGATGAAATTGGGGGATTCTTGGTTGATTACACCGTCGCGGTCAAGGATGACTAATTTCATGCTAAGGGTTTTAACAAATAACCGCTCGTAATTGCGAGCGTAAGCGAAGCAATCCAAGCAGTTGCAATTGATTGAAGTGTTGCGGATTGCTTCGCTAGCGCTCGCAATGACAGTAAGCCTGCAGATTTTTTGTGCATTTGCTAGCTGGCCAGTTTAGATAAGTCTGCCACGCGGTTCATGGTTTGGTGCAAAATCGCCAATAAACCTAAGCGGTTGGCTTTCAGAGCAGGGTCGTCGGCATTCACCATTACATTGTCGAAAAAGTCATCCACTGGCGCTTTCAACGCCGCCAATACTTGTAGTGAGGCGGTGTAATCGCCGCTTTCAAATAACTTGTCTGCTTCTGGTTTTACTTTGCTTAACGCGGTGTTTAAAGCAATTTCAGCAGGTTCTGTAAGTGAGTTTTCTTTCACTTCAGCCTTTACTTCGCCTTCACCTTTTTTCAGGATATTGCCTACGCGCTTGTTAGCTGCGGCAAGGGCAGGTGCTTCAGCTAATTTTGTAAATGCTCTAACAGCTTCAATTCTTGTTGGAATTTCAGTAAAACTGATTGGATAAACTGAAACAGAGATAAGCGCATCTACTTCTTGAGCACTATAACCTTGTTCTCTTAACAAGCCAGTGAGCCTATCTTGTACAAATTGGTTAAACTCTGCTTTTGATTTATTGTGGTCAAACTTTAAATGTTCAAAACCACTAGAAAATTGAGAGTTAGCTATAGTCTTAACAAAGATAAGATGTTGGACTCAACAACCGGGTTA
>JANNWI010000051.1:0-2382 GCA_031414715.1 Methylophilaceae bacterium
CGCTATGGTCGTATTTATAAGCCTCAATAAACAGTACTTTTACATTAAATTTAGCTTTAGAGGTAAGCGTATTATTATTAAATGTAAAGGTGTGCGTACCAATTTTATTTTTATCTAAAAATACATTAAACGCCCATTCTTTAGCTTGTAATAAAGGCGACACCCATATTAAACAGCAAGCTAGAATCAATTTATTCATCGTTTTGGCATTACCTTTCTTGAAATCCATGGAAAAAACGCGTTAGTATTTTTAATATATTCTGCATAAGCAGGGCGACGCTCCGTGATGGTACTTTCCAACAAGCTTACGCCAGACACTTTCAGCAATAATAGCGTCATTAAAATGGGTGAGATAATTGCCCACCACGCGCCACCAGCTAAAGCAAATAAGTAAAACCCCCACCACACACAAGCCTCACCAAAGTAATTAGGATGTCGACTGTAACCCCATAAGCCAGTGTTCAATACTTTTCCTTTGTTGCTAGGATTCGCTTTAAAGCGACTTAGTTGCACGTCAGCTAAACTTTCCCACAAAAAGCCAAATACAAACAAAGCTAGGCCTGCGTAATCAAGTAGATTTAGGGGAGCAATGGCAGAAATTGAGCCATATAGCGAAATAGAAATTAGCCATGCAAGTAAGGCTTGTAAGCCAAACACAATGTAAAGACTCTTAAGCCAAAAGTGCGGTTGATTATTGTTTCGAATTTGTACATAGCGCGAGTCTTCATGCGGCCCCCAATTGCGCCACGTTAGGTAAATAAACAAGCGCAATGCCCAAATTGTGACGCAAGCAAGCACCAATATAAGCCTGGCTGGTGGAGGATAAACGAACAAAACAAAAACAGCGGTGGTAAAAGCTGCAATCACAAAAAATAAGCTCCACATGCTATCTACATGCGTTACGTTATTGCGGGCTAGACTTAATAGCCAGCCAAAAAAAGCAAATATTGCAATGGTGACTAGGCTAAAAAAGTAAATTTGCCAAGACATTATTGCTTAAATCCATCAAATTTTTGTGATAGAAAAATCAATAATGGCGTTAATATTGCCCAACCGAGACTTAAAACAATAGCGCTCGTTGGGGTACTATTTAGTGTTACTGCGCCAAGCTTGGCTGCACCCATGTATGCCAGTGGCCCACCAACTGCGCCAAACAGTACCATTACCAACCATTTGCCTTGCGACTTAATATCTTTCATCCAGCGCAAACTCACATTTAAAGCAGTCACAAAGCCTGCCCACAACGCCAATATCCATGCGGGTACTAGGCTATTGCTCCAGCCGTGCGCTTGATAAGTTAGTAAATGCGTGCTGTGCATTAGTTGGTCAAATGCAGCCCCAACTAACAGTGCGATGAAAAGTAAAATAATTTCTGGCTTGGCTGATTTGGCTTGGTATAAATGCCATGAAACAATGCCAATAGTCACTATAACACCCAGCCATGGCATATTGCGGGCAGCACCCAACACGCAAGCAAACCATGCAATTTGGAACAATATAAAATTAATAATGACGTTTGATTTAGGCATGTAATCTATTAATTTTGTAATTACCTTTTTTGCTATCTTTTCTCAAACAAGTAATGACCTACCCACCATTCTTGGCCGTTGTTATAGCCAAATAGTTCTGCACAAGCCATGTAAAACATACGCCAACGATTGCGCCACATTTCAGTATCTTTTGCACCATAAGTTTGCATTAAAATGGGTGTAATTAAGTCAGCATTGTCGTCCATATTGGCCAGCCAAGCATTGGCAGTTTTTTCGTAATGTGTTCCATCCCAGCGCCAGCGATTAAGCAACTTTAAATCATCTTGAAAGTTTGTTGGTAAATCGTCGCTAGGCATCATGCCGCCGCTGAAAAAATATTGGCTCATCCAGTCATTGCTCTGGTCATCTTTACCTTGTGCCTCAAACAAATAAGGCGTGTTGCGGTGTACAAAAATATGTTTAAAAAACTTACCTTCTGGCTTAAGCCAGCAAGCTACTTTGCCATATAACACCTGCCAATTGCGCATATGTTCAAACATCTCAACTGACACAACACGATCATAACTGCTAGGCGCTTCAAACGCGTTCATATCTGCTGTGATAATTGTTAAATTAGTCACACCAAGCGATTTTGCTAATTGCATAATATATTCGCGCTGAGAGTTTGAGTTTGAAACGCCAGTAATTTGCGCATTGGGGTAGTGGGTGGCCATCCATAAACTTAAACTGCCCCAGCCGCAACCTAGCTCCAAAATTTGTTGACCATCTTGCAAATCAGCGTGTTCACAGGTTTGTTGTAGCGCCAGTATTTCTGCCTCGTCTAAATTTTCAGTGTCGTGCATCCAAAAACAGCTACTATATTTACGATTTGTGCCTAGACAATGAAAGAAAA
>JANNWI010000052.1:0-2143 GCA_031414715.1 Methylophilaceae bacterium
AACCAGCGACGGAAACGCTGGTAGCCGGCACGGATCTTCGTCCGGCGGAACATCCAGCCTAGGAAGCCCAGATAGCTCAAGTTGCAGGCTGCGATAGTGGCGAGCACGGCGAGGTCATTGATCCCTCATGCCCACCCCAAACTGCTGCTAAGCGATACGTTAATGGTAATTGTGAGTTGGATGTAGAAGCAACATACAACACCGAGAAATCGTTAGCGTAAAACGCATACATTAAGATTAAAAATGAGATTAATATTAGTACCGATTGCGCCCGTGCAGTTGGCACGGCTAAATTGATTAATGAGCTATTATTTTTCCACACGCCCACCAACGGCAACGTACCTTGAATAATGGCAAAAATGAATGCTAGGATAAGCGCTAGCTCGCCAATAGATGGCATCATTTGGCCTGCCCCTTAGCTTTGGCAGCCTTAGCCGCCTCTAGCGCGGCGGCGGCTTCCGGCGGCATATAGTTTTCATCATGCTTGGCCAGCACTTGGTCTGCTACAAACAAACCATCATTATTTAAGCTGCCTTCTGCCACAACGCCTTTACCTTCTTTGAACAAATCGGGCAATATACCCTTGTATTGTACTTGCATGGTTTTTGCGGTGTCGGTAACTTTAAATTCTACTCGTAAACCGTCTGGTAAGCGTTTTAAGCTGCCGTCCTCTACCATGCCACCAATTCTAAAATTACCCGATTTTGGTGCCTCGCCGCCAGCCACTTGCGTAGGGGTAAAAAAGAACACCAGATTACTTTTGAACGATTTGGTAAACAGCACCACAGCAATCACCAATAAAATTAATCCTACTGCTATCAAACCAAATCTTTTATGCCGTGCTTTCATTCAATAGTGCCTTAAATTAAATTGCTGAATTGTTTTGTGCAATATGCCTGCGACGTTGGTTAAGCAGACACACTTCAATTGCCATCGCCAAAAACGTAATACCAAACGATCCCCACACATAAAAGCCATAACCACCCATGGCCAAAAATTCACTCACGCTATTCCAGTGCATCGGTTTCTCTATTCTTGATAAAAATCTAAATATTAAACGCAAGCGTTTTATTTTCACGCTCGGCAATTTCGCTGCGTAACCGCATTAAAATCACAGCAACACTGTATAACCAAAATCCAATCGCCATGACCAACATGCCTTGCAACATAATCGCAGCCATGGCGGGCGCTTTGGTAAGGCTTACCGAAGAACCTTGATGTAGCGTGTTCCACCATTTAACTGAGAAGTAAATAATTGGTACATTTATCGCACCAACTAGCGCTAATACGGCACTGGCTTTATCGGCACGGTTTTTATCATCTATGGCTGATTGCAGTGAAAAGTAACCAATATACAAAAACAGTAAAATCAATTCTGATGTTAAACGCGCATCCCACACCCACCATGCGCCCCACATAGGTTTACCCCAAAGTGAGCCAGTTACCAGTGCTAAAAAAGTAAACATGGCACCAGTTGGCGCAATGGCGCTGGCCATCATGTACGATAATTTAGCATTAAACACTAAGCCCATGCCTGCATACAGCGCCATCAGCAAATATAAAAACATAGAAAACCAAGCTGCTGGCACGTGCACAAAAATAATGCGATAACCTTCGCCCTGTTGAAAGTCTGTTGGTGCTAAAAACAGGCCAATATAAAGACCATAAGTAATTAAAATAGCCGCACCCGCTGCACACCAAGGTATGATTTTACCCGCTAGCGGATAAAACGTTTTGGGTGACGAATATTTAAACCAATTCATATTTAAACCAATTTATTGCCATGCAAAAATTCCATTTTATTTATTTAATTATTTATTTTCTTTTGCTTTAACTTTAAAACTAAGCTGCTTACTCTAACGCAATCTTCAGCGCGGCGGATGACGCCAGAGGTGCAAATACTAGTGCCAACGCCAATACCCCACCTAGTAATGACAATGCTCCGTTAGGACTAATGCCAATAGCAACCGCATTCACTGCGCCTGCGCCAAACACCAGCACTGGGATATACAAAGGTAACACCAAAATAGCAATTAACACGCCAGTGCCACGAATACCCAGTGTAAGTGCCGCACCGATGCTGCCAATTAAACTTAAAGCCAGTGTACCCATCAGCAGTGATAAAGCTAGCACCTGCAATTGA
>JANNWI010000053.1:0-7672 GCA_031414715.1 Methylophilaceae bacterium
GTTAGTAATTGCCGCGTGTACTTCTGCCCTAAGGATATAATTGATAAACTGATGCGCGTTATCTGGATGTTTTGCGTTTGCAGGTATCGCCATCACATCAAAAAATGATAGCCCACCTGATTCAGGAAAAACAGGCGCTATGTTTAGCTTGGCGCCTTTATCTTTAGAAATCTGTCTAGCTCGGTAAAAGTCTCCACCATAACCAACAATAACGCAGGCTGATTCGCTAGCTAATTTTTCAGCCTGCTCTGAAGAAGAAAATTCTTTAATATCAGTGCGCACTTTTTTTAGCATTTCCACAGCAGCTACATAGTCTGCAGCATTTTCGCTGTAAGCAGGCTTGCCGATATAATGCAAAGCAATTGGCATAATGTCGGATGGGGAATCTAAAAAAGAAATACCGCAAGATTTAAGCTTTTTGGTATAGGCAGGGTTAAATACTAAATCCCATAAGTTTTTGGGCACTGGCGTATTACCAAGTAGCTTGACTACCTTGCTAACGTTAAGGCCTATGGTGGTATAGCCTAGTAAATAACCAGCGGTATATGCATTATTTGGGTCAGCATGTTTTATTTTTTCTAAGTAAGTCACATCTAAATTTTTGTAATTAGGCAGTTTTGTTTTATCAAGCTTAAGCAACAAACCATTATCAATCTGCAATTTTACAAAATCTGATGATGGCACTACCACATCGTAGATATTTTTTTTGCTGCGTAGTATTTCATCCAATGTTTCGTTATCTTCATAGGTATCATAACGCACTTTAATACCAGTTTCTTTCTCAAAATTAGCGATGGTGTCTATGCCAATATATTCCACCCAGTTATACACATTCAGCACTTTTTCCTCTGCCGCATAACTAGTCGCGTAAAAAAAAGTATTGGTGGCTAACGCAGCAATTAGAAATAAAGTTTTAGATTTTAAAATCATTTTTTATCCATTTTGGCCAAACTGATTGATGAAAAAGAGTCTGTGAAGTCGTTATATTACACAATACTACTGTATTTTGTTTGGCAGTTAAACACCTTGCAATCATCGTATAAAAAAATAATCACCCGCTAGAACAGACTACTTCAAAAAATAATGCCCTGCAAGCCGCATAGATATTGGCTTGCAGGGCATGCATATATTGACTATTAAAAAGTCGGTGGGCTGCAAGAGCTGACTAATGTGCAAGCCACGTTTCCCGCATTGCGAAAGCGATGTGGCTGACGGCTATTAAAATAATAAGCATCGCCAGCTCCCAATATTCGTGCCGCTTCACCAACGGTGACTTCTAAGCGGCCGCTTAAAATTACACCACCCTCCTCACCTTCATGCTGCAACATAATGACACCAGTATCAGCACCAATTTCATAGGTTTCATGTAATATTTGTAGGGCATGGCCCGCCTTAGCAGAGCCTATTTGAAGGTATGAAATACCATCGCCACCACTGATTTGTGTAAGAGATTCTGCGCGATAAAATACTTCGCTGGCCACACCAGGCAGCTCATCTGAAAAAAACTCAGCTAAGGTCATGGGTATGCCATTAAGAATTCTTTTTAGCGCACTAACCGATGGGCTTGTATTACCAGATTCAATGAGTGAAATGCTGGCATTGGCAACGCCAGCTTTTTTTGCCAGTGCGCGCTGCGATAAATTAAATCGTAACCGTACTAGTTTTAATCGCAGTCCAACATCAATATCCATATTAAACCTACACTGTGTTTAAAGTGTTAAATATACAATAACAATAAAAAAATTAATAGCAATAAAATCAATAGCTTGATTTTTTTAAAAACCATAGTTGACACAAAATATTTAACACTTAAACTAACTGAAAATTAGCGTTAAGGATCAATGTTATGTCACACGTCAAGCTACCCGATTTATCGCACTATTGGGTGCCATTTAGTGCAAATCGTCAATTTAAAGCCATGCCACGCTTGTTTAAGGCGGCGAAAGGGCATTATTTCACCACCATAGATGACAAACAAGTGTTAGACGGCACAGCTGGTTTGTGGTGCACACCTGCCGGCCATGCCAGACCTGAAATTGCCGAAGTAGTGGGCAAACAATTATTGACACTAGATTACGCACCGGCATTTCAAAGTAGCCACCCACTGGCTTTTGAAGCGGCTACTCGATTGGCAGAATATATGCCCACAGGTCTTGATCGTATTTTTTTTACAGGGTCTGGCTCAGAATCTGCTGATACTGCCCTTAAAATCGCCTTGGCTTATCATCGCGTTTGCGGCAACCCATTAAGGAACAAACTCATCGGCAGAGAGCGCGGCTATCATGGGGTTAATTTTGGCGGCATTTCGGTTGGCGGTATTGCAGGCAATCGTAAAGCTTTTGGTAACGCAATTGCAGGTATTGATCATATTCGACATCCGCTTGATATTGCCAACAATGCCTTCACCAAAGGCCTGCCAGATGAGGGTGGAGTAGCACTTGCAAACGAGTTTGAAGCACGTATTTTAACGTTACACGACCCTAGTACCATTGCTGCACTAATCATCGAACCGGTTCAAGGCTCAGGCGGTGTATTGTTACCACCAAAAGGATATTTAAAGCGCATTCGCGAAATATGCGATAAATATGGAATATTACTCATATTTGATGAAGTCATTACAGGTTTTGGTCGCCTTGGTTCTAAATGGGGATCGGATTATTTTGATGTTATTCCAGATATGATAACCTGCGCTAAAGGCCTTACCAACGGCGTGGTACCAATGGGCGCAGTAGCAGTTAAGCGCGAAATTTATGATGCATTTATGGAGAAAAGTCCCGCTGGTGCTATTGAATTACCGCACGGTTACACCTACAGCGCTATACCCATTGCTTGTGCAGCTGCTATTGCTACCTTAGATATTTTTGCAGCCGAAAAGTTAGAAGATCGAGCGGCAAGTTTAAGTACGTATTTCGAAGATTCCGCGCACAGTTTAAAAGGTCTGCCCATGGTGCGCGATATCCGTAATCTGGGCTTAGTCACAGGAATTGAATTTGAACCAATTGCAGGGAAAGTAGGTGCGTTTTCATTTGCCACTTATTTAAAATGTTACGAGCTAGGTCTGCATGTTCGCTTCACAGGCGATATTATTGCCATTTCCCCACCGCTTACAATCGAAAAACACGAAATTGACCGTATTTTTAACACACTGTCACAGGCAATAAAATGGGTTGCTAGTCAAGGTGAAGCAGGTCTAAATGCGAATAGCTACCTTAAAAACGAACAAGCATGGGCGGCGCAAAGCGCTTTAGAGCACGCTTCGTTGCAAGATATAGGTCATCATCATATTGAACATCAATTGGAGCGCACTACATGAATACTGCAAATTTAAACACCCTTAATATTGGCCATTATATTAATGGCGAGAGTGTTGTAGGTACAGGAAACCGCTTAAGCCCTGTTTACAACCCAGCCACTGGCGCAGTATCTGCCCATTTAAATAATGCAACTGCCGCCGAAACAACTCGCGCAATAGATGCAGCACAAGCGGCTTTTCCAGCATGGAGCGCAATGACCGCACTAAGGCGTGCGCGTATTTTATTTAAATTTAAAGCGTTGTTGGACGAACATGCCAATGATTTAGCCAAAGCCATTTCGTTAGAGCACGGCAAAACCATTTCTGATGCGCGCGGCGAAGTGACACGCGGCATTGAGGTGGTGGAATTTGCCTGCGGTGCGCCACATTTGATGAAAGGTGATTTTAACGATAATGTTGGCACGGGCATTGACACTTACAGCATGCACCAACCATTGGGTGTAGTTGCTGGCATTACGCCGTTTAACTTTCCCATTATGGTACCGCTGTGGATGATTCCGATGGCGCTGGCAACAGGCAATACCTTTGTGCTAAAACCATCAGAAAAAACACCAAGCGCTAGTTTAATGATTGCCGATTTATTGGCGCAAGCTGGACTGCCAGCTGGTGTATTTAACATTGTAAACGGCGATAAAGAAGCGGTAGATGTACTGCTAACGGACAAACGCATTCAAGCCATTAGCTTTGTTGGCTCCACCCCAATTGCCGAACATATCTATAGTACTGGCACTAAAAATGGTAAACGCGTACAAGCGCTAGGCGGCGCTAAAAACCACTTAGTAGTGATGCCAGATGCCGATTTAGACCAAGTAGCAGATGCACTGATTGGCGCAGGTTATGGCTCAGCAGGCGAGCGCTGCATGGCTATTTCAGTTGCCGTTACTGTGGGCGATGTGGCAGATAAGTTGGTTGAGAAACTCAAAGAAAAAGTCAAAACCATTGTGATAGACCATGGCTTAAACGAGAAGGCAGACATGGGGCCATTAGTCACGCCACAACATTTTGAAAAAGTAAAAAATTATGTTGATTTAGGAGTTACTGAAGGCGCTAAACTGGTGATTGATGGCCGCGGATACTCCCATAAAGGTCATGAGCAAGGCTTCTTTTTAGCACCCTGCTTGTTTGATAATGTAACCAAAGACATGCGTATTTATAAAGAAGAAATTTTTGGCCCTGTGCTAGCAGTGGTGCGCACCAATACGTTTGATGAAGCGCTACAATTGGTGAACGACCATGAGTTTGGCAACGGCACTGCCATATTTACGCGCGATGGCGAAGCGGCACGCGAATTTACTAGCCGCGTACAAGCTGGTATGGTGGGTGTTAACGTTGCAATCCCTGTGCCTATTGCCTTTCACAGCTTTGGCGGCTGGAAACGCTCATTATTTGGTGACTATCACATATACGGCATGGAGGGCATACGCTTTTACACGCGCTTAAAAACAACGACATCACGCTGGCCTGCCGCTTCAAAAAGCATGGGTTCAGAGTTTGTAATGCCAACCATGAAATAAATAGATGCAGATAAATAAGAGAAAAATATGTCGTCATTAAATAATATAGCCGCACTGATTAAAACCAATAAAATCAGTGAGGTGGAATGTGTGTTCCCCACTATCAACGCCACGTTGCGCGGCAAGCTAATGCGCGGCCATGATTTTGCAGAAGGCAAAGAATTGCGTATTGCAAGAGCGGTGATTCTGCAAACCATTAATGGCGAATACTGTGACGAACATGTGATTGGCGCAACCGATAACGACACTATTTTAAAACCAGATTACAGCACCTTTAAGCAACTGCCTTGGGCAGAAAATCGCGGTTGGGTTTTGCACGATTGCATGAACTTTGACGGCACGCCATCTGAACATGCGCCACGCAATGTACTTAAAAAGGTGTTAGCACAATATAAAGCATTGGGTTTGCAAGCCGTAGTTGCGCCAGAAATTGAGTTTTATTTATTTAAGCGAGATGGGCAAGAGGCAACTGGTTTCACACCGCCAAGCACGCGTGGCGGCAGTGTAGAGCTTGAACGGCAAATGGGTTACAGCCTAAACGCTACTGCAGAAATGCGCGATTTTTGGGTACAGTTACAAGCTGCTTTTGATGCGCTCGAGATACGCACCGATACATGGCTACATGAGATGGCGCCTAATCAGTTTGAGCTTAATTTATTACACGGCGACCCGCTAAAACTGGCCGATGATGTGGTGCTGTTTAAATACACCTTGCGTGAAATTGCAGCACAACATGGCTTAAATGCAGTATTTATGGCAAAGCCACTGGCTGATTACGATGGCAGCTCTATGCATTTGCACCAAAGTATTGTTGATGCAAATGGCCAAAATATTTTTAGCGATAAAGCTAGTGACAACATGGGCCAAGCGACACCCGCATTTCATGCATATATTGCTGGCCTGCAACAATATATGGCCGATTTAATGCCGCTAATGGCGCCCTATTTCAACTCGTGGCGCCGCTACGCACCTGGCACACAAGCGCCAGTTAACTTGCAATGGGGGCACGATAATCGCACTATTGGCTTACGGGTGCCACACTCTAACGCGGCTGCGCGCCGCGTAGAAAACCGCTTTGCTGGTAGCGATGCAAACCCTTACTTAGCGATGGCGGTATCACTGGCTTGCGGCTTGCGCGGTATGCAAGAAAAGCTAACCCCAACGCAACCTATCAACGATAGAGACGGGTACGAGTTTCCGCGTGAAATTGCCATTGGGTTAGAAAGCGCGCTTGTGCAATTGAAGCGAAGTAAACATGCGCGTGAAATTTTTGGTAGCGCATTTATTGACGCATTTTGTAATGTAAAAGAAATTGAGCTGGCACACTTTATGTTTGAGGTAAGCAGCTGGGATAGACGCTATTTAGGGCATCAAGCTTAATATTCTTTTTACTAACAATTAATATCTAAAAAACAAAAAAAGGTGCCGAGGCACCTTTTTTTATTCATTAAACTGATTTAGAAACTTCTACCAAGCGTTAAAATCAGCGTGTCATCTGTTAAGTCTTTAGAACCAGGTTTTGTTGTAAAGCTAGAACCGCCGTAACCGCGTGTACCCCAATAACCGCTTTTACCACCGTTAGAGCCACCAGTGTAGTATAAACCAGCATTCCAACCCGTAGTAGTTGCAATGTTAAAAGCTTTACTTAAACCTATTTTATAATCAGTCATATCAGCTTTAGTTTCTACAATGCTTGCTGCAGTACCGTTTGCATTTGGAAAACTACCATCATTAACCAACTCGCCTTTAACGTCTAAACGGCCTACGTGACCAATCAAGTTTAATCCCCAAAATGGCAATGGAATATTGGCATTTAGCTCAATATAAGTACTACCACTAGAGCTTTCACTCCAACCAGTATTCTTATTGGCACCGTACCACTCGCCTATCGTATATGACGCTTTTGCACTTAACCATTTGTAAGACAAACCTACATTCGCTTCATAAGTAGTAAAGTCTTCATTAATTTTTCTACCTTGATCCAATGTTAAAAGATCATACTTATCCCAACCACCACCTGGATAATAATAACCAATTGCACCAACAGTCCAGCCTAAACCTTCAACTGCTGAAATAGTACCGTTGTAACCACCATACACGTCAAACTCTGTGCTTGCGCCAACATAAGTACGTTCTGAGATGCTAGAACCCCAAGCACCCACATAAAAACCGCTCGAGTGGCTTACATCTACACCGCCTTGAACGGCTGGCATGTTCCATGATTGCGAAACACCACGCGCATAATAATTAGAAACAACACCAATATTTGATGATAGTGTCCAAGATGTAGCAGGCTCTGCTGGAGCAGCTGCTGCTGGAGCGGCTTCAACAACTGCAGCTTCTTCGGCGAGTGCTGAAGCTGAAAACACACTTAACAGTGCCAACGTGATTAAACTAAAACGCATATATATCCCCTAATTAAAGTATTGTTGTTGCATGTTTGCTATTTAATGACAGCAATTCTTATGCCAATAATTTATTGTTTATAATCAGTATGATAGAAATATATTAGAATATGTTTCGCACTAATTTAGGGCGCACTCACTAGAATAGTGTTTTCTTTGGTGCAAAAGAAATAACAATTGATAAAAAAAGTTATATGCAGTAAAGCTGAAATACTGGGTAACATTAGTAGATCTGGCTGGATTGCACTTAATAAAAGTTTAATTTAAAAGTAAGAATAGAAATAAATTTTTGCGCTTGCAAAGTTAATAGGTGAAATAAGGCATATAGACTATAAAAAAACGGGCTTAAAGCCCGTTTTTTTATAGGTCAAACTTAAGTGCTAAAAAAAGTAATGCCCTAGAAAGTAATGCCAACATTGACTAACACAGTATCACGGCCA
>JANNWI010000054.1:0-1673 GCA_031414715.1 Methylophilaceae bacterium
ATTTAGTTAGCGATAGGCCGATACAAAAAAACATGCCAAAAAATTATTCTTCAATACAAAAACAATCTGTTCAGCAAACTTTAGATGCTACAAATGTAATTACTACAACTGGGATCACTATAAATAGGATTGCCAATGATACGCAAATTCCTTGGCAATATTTGACACGTAAACCACAATTAGCCAAGCCAAGTAATTTGTTTAAAGTGCATTCTTGGGTGGTTGTACCACCTAAGGTGAAGCAAAAATTACAGCCCGCACCACCACCTGTTGCTCCTGCAGCGCCATTTATTTATTTTGGAAAACTGGAAGATTCACCAAGCAATATGCAGATATTTTTAGTCTCCAATAACAGACTTTACTCAACTAAGCTTGGCGAAAAGATAGACCAATTATGGCGATTAGATGCAGAGGATGCCAACGTATTACGGTTGACTTATTTACCATTAAATTTGCCGCAAGTCATTTCTAAAAGTGCTAGGCCAGCTATTGCACCAACTGAAATATTACCAGTGGCAGAAAATAATCAATAAAAGAGTTTTTAATGAAAATAAGTAAAATTTACACATGTTTAGATATTTTTTTAATGCACGTTGGCGTTATCGGCATTTTGTTTATATTGCCTTCATGCGCATTCGCGCCATGGGATAAATCTGCTGTTGCAGGGGAAACACCAGAAGAAAAAGTCGCTTCAGCAGT
The DNA here is from genome assembly GCA_031414715.1 of Methylophilaceae bacterium. Classification (GTDB taxonomy): domain Bacteria; phylum Pseudomonadota; class Gammaproteobacteria; order Burkholderiales; family Methylophilaceae; genus Methylotenera_A. Next base: position 700 of record JANNWI010000054.1, read on the forward strand.
CAAATTATCCAGCAAAGAAAACGTTAATACGATAGCGCGTAAAGATTTATTGGTTACAAAAGATTTAGAAGTTAGCAAAATGATGCTAACGGCAGAAGTCGCCAGCTCAAAAGGACAATATAGCGAAGCAGAAGTACTTTACAGACGTGTGCTAAAAATTTTACCAGATGAACCAAATGCAACTATTGGGCTGGTAAAAGTAGCAAGATATAAGGCACTTGATAATAAAGTAGACGAAGCTGAAAGTTTGCACAAACAGAATAAAGCGCAAGATGCAAAAGATATTTTGCGAGATGTGTTTCTAGAATCTCCACAACACAGCAGGGCGTTAGCGCTTAAAAAAGAGATTGATACTAACGCTGCACCCACTAAAAGCATGCCGCCAAAACTTAAATCTGCAATAGAAAGACCAGTAACATTAGAGCTGCGTGATGCAAATATAAAGGTTGTTTTTGAGGCGCTATCGCGTGCGACTGGCATCAATTTTATTTTAGATAAAGATATTAAGCCAGATACAAAAGCCACCATATTTATTAAAAAAGCAGCTATAGAAGATGCAATACAAATGGTGCTTTCAAGCAACGGTTTGCAAAAAAAAGACTTATCTGAAAATACTGCGGTGGTGTTTCCCAGTACGCAAGCCAAGCTAAAAGATTATCAAGATTTAATGATTCGTAGCTTTTATTTAACAAACACTAGTGCCAAGCAGGTTTCTGCATTACTTAAATCTATGCTTAAAACAAAAGATATTTTTGTAGATGATAGGCTTAACATGATTGTGATGCGTGACACGCCAGAAGTCATTCGGATTGCTGAAAAACTGGTAGCAGCAAATGATTTAGCTGACCCAGAAGTGATGCTTGAAATAGAGGTACTAGAAGTTAGCCGTAATCGTCTGCAAGAACTAGGTATTAATTATCCAAACCAACTCAGTGTGTTAACGCCCGCGTCGCTCACACCAACTGCCAGTACTG
>JANNWI010000055.1:0-10563 GCA_031414715.1 Methylophilaceae bacterium
ACGATTTTAAATTACGCGCCAGCGACTTTGCCGCATGCGGGTTGTGCGCCACGTCAACAATAATTTGTGGATTAGTTTGAACAGATTGAAAACGACCTATTAAATTGACTGCCCTGAGAGCCGCATGGATATTAGCTTGCAGGGCATCAGCTTTAAGCTCGTATGCAGCAATGGGTAAGATATTATTCATATGCAAAACAGCATGTACCACGCAAGCGGCATTATTCAGCTGAAAATCACCAATTAAACTGGGCAAAGGCAGCGCTAATTTTGTATTACCTGCTGAATATTGCCAGCCATATGTTGTTTTTTTGACTTTAAAATCGCGCTGAATAAGTTGTAAATTAGCACCGATTTTTTTTGCATATTTCACTAAACTATTTGGTGGGGTTTCATCACCACAAATAGCAAACTTATTCGCGCGAAATACGCCAGCTTTTTCTAAACCTATCAGCTCTCGTGTATCGCCTAAAAATTCCATATGATCTAAATCAATGGTGGTGACGATAGAGCAGGCAGGCTCAAACGCATTTACCGCGTCAAGCCTGCCGCCTAGGCCAATTTCCAAAATAGCAACATCTAACTTTTGGTTGCAAAAATGCCACATTGCTGCCAACGTGCCCATCTCAAAATAGGTTAAATCGACATCAGCGCGTGCGGCTTCTACCGCGACAAAAGCCGTACATAAATCCTCGTCGCTAATATGCTGCAAATTGATGCTGACGCGCTCGTTATAGCGATGAATATGTGGCGAAGTGTAGATGCCGACGCGATACCCTGCTTGCACATAAATCTGACTGAGCATGGCGCAAACAGAGCCTTTACCGTTGGTGCCAGCCACCGTAATGATGGGAAAATTAGGCTTAAGTTGCAGTTTTTCTAAGACGCTGTTGACACGATCTAGCCCCATGGCAATGGCTTTTGGATGCAAGGCTTCAATATAAGCCAGCCATTCAATAGCAGTTTTAGCTTGCAATGCTGGCAGTGTGGCTGTCACAACGATATTAACAGGCTTCAGATTAGGCGCGCTAGATTAAGCCGCTTTAGGTAAGCGCATCAAACCAGATAAAATATTGGCAAGCTTTTGGCGCATTTCACGTCTATCTACAATCAAATCTACAGCACCATGTTCCACCAAAAACTCAGCACGTTGAAAGCCATCTGGCAAGGTTTCACGAACCGTTTGCTCAATGACGCGCGGCCCAGCAAAACCAATGAGTGCGTTAGGTTCAGCAATAATCACATCGCCCAACATAGCAAAACTAGCAGAAACACCGCCCATGGTAGGGTCGGTCAATACCGAGATGTAAGGCAAACCCGCATTAGAAAGCTTGGTCAACGCAGCACTTGTTTTTGCCATTTGCATTAATGACAACAAGCCTTCTTGCATGCGAGCACCACCACTGGCCGAAATGCAGATAAACGCAGCTTTGTTTTTAATGGCAGCATCCACACCGCGCACAAAGCGCTCACCCACCACCGCGCCCATTGAACCACCCATAAATTTAAATTCAAACGCTGCCACCACCACATCCACACCATGCAATTTTCCTTGCATAACAACCAACGCATCCTTCTCACCACCCTCTTTTTGCGCAGCTTTGATGCGGTCTGCATAGCTTTTGCTATCTTTAAATTTAAGCGGGTCAATCGGCTCTACATTGGCGCCAATTTCTACTCTTTTATCAGCATCCAACAGTTGATTCAAACGGTCGCGCGCGCCAATTCTATTATGGTGTGCACATTTTGGACAGACTTCTAAATTGCTATCTAAGTCAGTTTTGTACAATACAGTTAAACACGATTCACACTTACTCCATAGGCCTTCTGGCACGTTTTTCTTTTTTGCCGAATCAACAACTCGCTTGATTTTTTGCGGAATTTTATCTAACCAACTCATGTTTTACCCCTTAAGTTTCTGTCATTTCTAATCAATCGCCGCACGCAACTCTTGCATCAATGAACTTATATTTTGCATTAAATTTTCTTCTGTCGATTCTTCTATTGTTACCACCATGCGGCTACCCACAACAATCGCATCAGCAAATTCAGCTACTTTTTTTGCTGTTGCCGCATCTTTAACGCCAAAACCCACGCCAATCGGCAAGCTGGTTTTATGGCGAATCTCTGCCACGCGCGCTTTCACTTGCTGCACATCCATATTGGCAGCGCCAGTCACACCTTTTAACGAAACGTAGTACAAAAATCCACTGGCTTGATTGACAATTAAATCCACTCGCGCAGCATCCGAAGTCGGCGAAAGCAAGAAAATGCTATCTAACCCTGCGGATTGCAAACCGTCAATAAATGCTTTGCATTCCTCTGGTGGATAATCCACTGTTAATACGCCATCTACGCCAGCCTCTTTAGCGGCTTGGGTAAAAATTTCCTGCCCCATCGCCTCAATGGGGTTAGCATAACCCATTAATATGATGGGCGTTTTTGTATTTTTTTGCCGAAATTCTTTCACCATTTCTAACACATTTTTCAAACCGACTTTATGCACTAAAGCACGTTCGCTAGCGCGTTGAATCACAGGACCATCCGCCATTGGATCAGAAAATGGAATGCCAACTTCTATCATATCTGCACCGCATGCAACTAAAGTATGCAATATACTCACCGTGTGCTTTGGGTGCGGATCGCCCGCGGTAATGTAAGGAATTAAAGCTTTTTTGCCTTGTTGTTTTAGAGACTGAAAAACAGTTTGAATACGCGACATAAAAAACAATCAATTCGAAGAAAGTTGGAAATTGAAAAGCACAAAATTAGGCAAGGCGCGAGCTAAAAACAAAAACGGCACATATATTTTATATGCGAGTTTTTGGTTTTTAGTGAGGCAACGCAGCATAGTGAAGTGGTTTTCGATTTACAGAGTTATATTAGCTAATTTGGCGACGGTATTAATATCTTTATCACCGCGACCCGATAAGTTGACTAAAATCACCTCATCTTTACGCATGGTTTTAGCCATTTTTTCTGCATATGCCAATGCGTGGCTTGATTCTAAAGCTGGGATAATACCTTCAGTACGGCACAAACTGTGGAAAGCGGTCATCGCTTCATCATCAGTAATTGCTACATATTCGGCACGTTTTATGTCTTTTAGCCATGCATGTTCTGGGCCAACACCTGGATAATCTAAGCCAGCAGAAATAGAGTGTGTTTCGATGATATTGCCATCATTATCTTGCATTAAATAGGTGCGGTTGCCGTGCAAAACGCCAATGGGGCTATTCGCTGTCAGCGGCGCTGCATGCATACCTGTCTCCATGCCATGGCCAGCTGCTTCCACACCAATTAAACGCACGTTAGGTACGTCAATATAAGGATAAAAAATACCCATCGCATTTGATCCACCGCCCACACAAGCCACTACAGCATCCGGCTGACGCCCTACCATTTCTTGCATTTGCAATTTGGCTTCAACACCAATGACGGATTGAAAGTCACGCACCATCATAGGGTACGGGTGAGGACCTGCTACGGTACCAATAATATAAAACGTGTTCGATATATTGGTAACCCAGTCGCGCATCGCTTCATTCAAAGCGTCTTTAAGCGTTTTAGAGCCACTTTCTACCGGCACCACAGTTGCGCCCAGCAATTTCATGCGGAATACGTTAGGCGCTTGGCGTTTCACATCCTCGCTACCCATATAAACCACGCACTCTAAGCCCAAACGCGCTGCAATGGTTGCCGTAGCAACACCGTGCTGGCCAGCACCTGTCTCGGCAATCACACGTGGCTTACCCATGCGTTTAGCCAACAAAGCTTGGCCAATTGTGTTGTTGACCTTGTGCGCACCGGTGTGATTTAAATCTTCACGCTTTAAGTAAATTTGCGCACCACCCACTTTATTTGACCAACGCTCTGCATGGTAAATAGGGCTAGGACGACCAACAAAGTGTTTTAAATCATAAGCAAACTCAGCTAAAAAAACTGGGTCGTGGCGATATTTCTCATACATCACGCGTAGCTCTTCTAGCGCTTCAACCAGAGTTTCTGCCACAAAAATACCACCAAACTGGCCAAAATGGCCGCGCTCGTCTGGCATGTCGTAGGTTTTATTTTGAAGGTCTTGCATTTACTAATCCTAACTTTTTTTATACTAGCTTTCTTTGTACTGCTTGCATAAATGCGGCAATTTTTGCTGCATCTTTGATACCTTTGTTCAATTCTACGCCACCGCTCACATCTACCGCGTAAGGTTGTACTTGTTTAATTGCGGCAGCCACATTAGCAGCATCTAAACCACCTGCCAAAATAATCGGTTTAGGCAAATTTTTAGGAATTAAATTCCAATCAAATACGTGGCCAGTACCACCATAAGCTTGCTCACTATAAGTATCTAGCAACAATGCTTTAGCCGCTTTAAAATCTATGGCGTATTGTAACAAATTTGTATCAGGCTTAACGCGAATTGCCTTGTAATATGGCAAGTTTATTTGCATACAATCCTCTGCCGTTTCGTCACCATGAAACTGAATGATATCTAGATGCACTTGCGATAATATGGTTTGAATTTCCGCCGTGCTCGCATTAACAAACAAGCCTACCACAGCCACATAAGGCGGCATTGCAGCTACAATCGCTTGCGCCTGTTGAATGCTGACACAGCGCGGGCTAGGTGCATAAAAAACTAAACCAATCGCATCTGCTCCTGCATCCACAGCGTTTAGCGCATCTTCAACACGGGTTATACCGCAAATTTTTACTCTAGTTCTATTCATAATTACTATTTATAGGTTCTATTCATATGTATAAGCGTAACGCAAAGCAAGCACGATGTCAGTTAAATCCATACAATAGTGCGCTGCGAACTAGGTAAGTCAAACTTTTCATCGTACTGCACCCCCACTAAATACAAACCATTGGGCGAAAAAGTCGGCGGCGAAAGCGTGCGATTTTTTTGCGCCAACAATTCTTTTATAAATTCAGGCGGATATTTTCCATTACCAACATAAATAAGCGCACCTACCATATTGCGCACTTGATGATGCAAGAACGCATTGGCGGCAAACTCAAAAATGAACTGTTCGCCATATTGTTTTACGGTGGCAATTTGCAAGTTTTTAACAGGCGATTTTGCTTGGCATTCGCTAGCACGAAAAGCGCTAAAATCATGCTCACCCAGCAAATATGCAATAGCAGATTGCATGGCGGCAATATTTAAAGGGGAATGATACCAACCAGCTTTTGTCGCATTGATAGCTGGTGCCACTGGCGTGTTTACTAACAAATATTGATACCTACGCTGCTGCGCAGAAAATCGCGCATGAAATTCATCATGCAATCCTTTATCCATTACTTTTGCCCACTGCACACGAATACTAGCTGGCAAAAATGCATTCACCCCGCGCACCCAGGCACTGGTTGGTCGGCTAACTTCCGTATCAAAGTGCACAGTTTGAGCAAGCGCATGAACCCCAGCATCAGTGCGGCCTGCCGCATGTATTCGAACCACATGGCCAGAGACCGCATGAATACTGGCTTCCAGCGCATCTTGCACACCTCGCCCATTACTTTGACTTTGCCAACCCAAATAAGGTGCACCATCGTACTCCACCCCTATAGCAACGCGCATTATGCAAAAACCTTAATGACAGTGACAGCCACAAACAGCAATACAATCACAGCAATATCTAGCCAGTTAAAATGGGGAACAGTCAATATCACGCTAACGTGCTCGTCTGACTGACTAGGCTCTAATAAAGCCATATTTTTTAACTGCCCTATCAAATCTTGGCTAACATCTGCATTCTTTTTTTTCTCTACATAATGCAAAGTCAACCATAAGCGAGCTGCAAAACGCTCCACCTGTAAACCCAAACTTTTAAGTGGTGAAAAAATAAAATAAAACCCAGAAATGAGTTGTTGCCTTGTGTTGCTGGCTAAAATCAAACTTATGGCTGCTAGCATTAACAAAATTCTAAGCGCCTGCGTTACACCTGTTGTAAGGCCTTCATAAGTTGGGCTAATAGAAAATGGCCATTGCGCTACGTGTTCGCCCGGCGTGCTAAAAGCATAGATAAACAGCATGACTAATAAAAACCATTTAAAACGTTTCGCAGCGTATAAAAATCTATGGTTTTTTGTAGCTACTAGCAATACCAATACAAGAACTAATAAGCCAATTAATGCCTGTATATAGATAAAGTTAATTGAAATAGCCATCACAAAAAAAATGAGTAGCTGCGTAATGATGTTAATGTTGAACATAATCATATTTTATGCGGAATACAAAAATTTACAGCAAAATGCCAAAAGATTATTGGTTTGCCAACAAAAAAGCCGGGCTTAACCCGGCTTTTTGCAAATGTAAAAACTACGAAATTTGTGCCAACAAAGCTTCAGCGCGCTTACGTTGTCCAGCACCACCTTCTTTCATTATTTCTCCTAGAAGCTCCTTGGCGCCCTCTTTATCATCCATTTCAATATAAGCAGCTACCAAGTCTAACTTGGTTTCTACTTCTATTAGCTCAGTACCTGAGGCGTTTAAATTAGCTTCTGCACCTGCATTTATATCCGCCACTTGCCCACTGCTAGCGTCATCAGTTAGCGCCAAATCGATTGTATTTAAATCAAATGAGTTAAGCGTTGGGAGAATATCGTTCACATTGCTAGCTGCTTCAGGCGAAATTGTTTCAATATCAAAATTAAAGTCTGAGTCGCTGGCAAAGTCTGCGGCTGTCAAATCAGTATCCATCCCGCTTATATCGAGCACGCCCTCGGCTGGCGCTGTATCTGTTTGCAGAAAGTCAAATGATTCAGTGCTTAAATCGTCAAATGCTGTCAATTCTTTTGTTTTATCACTTGATGTCGCACTAATATCTACTGCACTCGTATCGAAGTCATTAGTATTTAAATCGTCATTAACAAAGCCACTAATGTCCAATACGTTGTCAGCTGCAGCCTCACCTACATCTGCTAAAGCATCTGGTATAAACTTCGGCGCATCAAATGTGGGCATATCAAGCGCAGGCATGGTAATACCAAAGCTTGTTTCTGGCTCATTTTTGGCTACATCAGCCGTTTTTACCTCTAAGTTACCAAAATCACCCATGTCGAAATCTAGTGCATCGTTCGTGGTAACTTTGGCTGATGATACATCCAATTTGTCAGATTCTGCTTCAATGGCATGACCAGTATCAAACTGAGGCAGGTCTAAATGCGCCACATTACCAGTTTCTTCTATCTCATCAGTGACTTGATCAGTTGGCGCTATACTTTCAGCAGCAAAGTCCTGCACAAGCGATTCGTTGTCAAATGAGAAATCCAAATCTTTTTCTGCAGCTAAAGGTGTGTTAGCAAAATCACTTGCATCTAGATTGCTGTTCACACTTGTACGCGCACTATTCGCTTGATATAACGGGTTGTTAGGCTCTAGCTTAATGCCAATTTCCGCCACTTTTGACCACACTGGATCTTCGGCTCCTAGTGAAGTATAGAGCTCACCAGCAATCGTTTCAAATGCTGATAAATTTTTGCTGGCCGCGTACATCTCTAGCAATTTTAAATGTAACTCGTGGCGTTTAGGCTCTTTGGAAATCGCATCTTTTAAAATCTCTTCCGCTTGCGCATCGCGTCCATAGGCCATATAGACTTCAGCTTCTGCAATCGGGTCAACATCATTAGTATCAATCATACCGCCATTGGCGCTTTGCGAAAAATCAGTCAAGAATGACGTGTCGCCTGTGTCAACGCTGGCGCTGGCAGTATTACCAAATACTGTATTGGCTTTCAAGCCACCAGAAGTCATGATACCCTGCTCAAAATCTGCTAGGTTTTTCTCACGTTTTTTGCGCAAATAAAGCCATCCACCACCCAGCAGTGCCAGCAAACCAGCGGCAGGCGCTAACACATTTAAATTCATGCCATCTATCATGCTGGCAAAGAAACTCGGCTCTTCTACAGGCGCAATTTCAGCTGTTGTGACAGCAGGTTTAGGTTGACTTGCAACTGGTGCTGCAGGCTCGGTTTTGACTGGAGCTGTAGGTTCAGTTTTGACTGTCTCCGCTGGTTTTGATTCTGCTATAGGTTTTTCTTCTACTGTTGGCTTTGCTTCATCAGGCGGTTTTATCGCTTCAACTGGTTTTGCAACCTCTGCTGGCGCTGCTGCTTTATTTTTATTATCCGCTTCTGCTTGTTTTTGAATATCTGCCATGGTGGCATTTTTCATCGCCAATAGTTTTTGCATATCTGCTATTTGCTTTTCTAAATCAGCAGTTCTGTCTTGTGCTTCTTTGACACTTTTTTCGCGTGCAGTAGCCTCTTCTTGCAGTGCAGTCACTTTAGCTTGCAACGACTTAACATCTACGCCGCTTGCTTTTTCGGCCGCTTCCCCAGCAGAAAGTTTGACTACATCTTTGGGTCCAGTTGAGACAACTTCAGACTTGTCTTCTGCAGATTTGATCTTGCCACCTGCTGATTGCGTGTTGGCCATAGAGTCAGTTGGCGCAGTTTCGGCCACTATGCCCGCTAATTTATTTCGATAAGCGTTCCAATTAGCGGTTTGCACCTTAATTTCTCTTGAGGCTTCTTTACCTGAAATTGAATTCAAAGTCTCTTGCGAAGGCTGGCGTAAAATTTGGCCTACCTTAAGACGATTAATATTATTAGCTTGAAAGGCATTTGGGTTAGTTTGATATAAGCCAATTAGCATTTGCTCGAGGCTGACGCCTTCAGGTTTCATATCTTGTGCTATTTTAGCCAGCGTATCGCCACGCTGCGTTTTATATTCATCACCTAACAACTCGGCGCCAGAATCAGCGGCTGGTTTCATTTTTTTACTAGGTTTTTTTGGGCTTACTGCCTCTTCGGCAGGCATCACATCTGCTGGGATATTGTCATCTGGCATCACCTTGGTTGAATTAGTTTTTTTGTTTTTACTAAATGATTCAACTAAAGGCGCTTTTGCAGTTTGCATAGCAGGGTCGGCCTCACCAGTGTAGCCAGGTGGGTCTAGCAATACAGTGTACTCGCGAAGCAACCTGCCAGATGCCCAGTCCACTTGTATAAGCATATCTAAAAATGGCTCACTAATGGGCTGGGATGAGTTTAGTTTGATAATGGGCTTACCAGCCGCATTTTTCGCAATGTCGAGTTTGATGGTGTTGTGAGAGGCGGGTTTTTCTATACCTTGAAGTGTATACGCTTCTTCTGTAGCAATTGCGGCAGAAATACTGCTTAACTCTTCAGTAGTCACTGATATCAGCTCAATATCCGCTTTTAGCGGCTCTCCCAAGCCAGACATCACATTAAGCTTGCCTAAGCCTGCAGCAAACACTGAAATCGGTACCAGTGCGATGCATAAGGCAACGGTTATTTGCTTTAATTTTGAGTTATGCAATTATTTCCACCCTTAAATTTACTTTTATAATGCAATAACGAAAATAACATCAATTAGTTACAGATGCAAGCTCATCATACACATTATATTCGGTAGCTATCTACTTGACTGTGAGTAGTGTTGGTTTTTATCAACGACTTACAAAAAATGGCGATTTTTAATGTGCAATCAAAATACGCAACATGCGGCGTAATGGCTCTGCCGCGCCCCATAGTAGCTGGTCTCCAACGGTAAATGCTGACAAGTAATCATCCCCCATACTCAGCTTACGTAAACGCCCCACTGGCGTGTTAAGTTGACCAGTCACAGCGGCTGGGGTGAGTTCACGCATGCTGGCTTCACGTTGATTCGGAATCACTTTTGCCCACTGGTTAGCTTCAGATAACATCTGACTAATTTCATCTATTGGTACATCTTTTTTCAGCTTTATTGTCATCGCTTGGCTATGACAACGCATGGCGCCTATCCTCACGCACAAACCATCAATGGGGATTGGTTTTAAATTGCCAGTATCGCTGCGTCCAAGTATTTTATTGGTTTCCACCCCGCCTTTCCATTCCTCTTTACTTTGGCCATTACCCAAATCGCTGTCTATCCATGGAATCAAGCTGCCCGCTAACGGCACGCCAAAATTGGAGGTGGGAAATTTATCATCGCGTAAAGTACCAGCAATGGTGCGGTCAATATCTAAAATAGCTGAAGCGGGATCTGCCAGCAACTTACTTGCGGCAAAATGCGCTTCGCCCATTTGATTGAGTAACTCGCGCATATTTTGCGCACCCGCACCCGATGCAGCTTGGTAAGTCATCGAGGTGACCCACTCAATCAAATCTGCTTTAAATAAACCATTAAGCGCCATTAACATGAGTGAAACAGTGCAGTTGCCGCCCACCCAGTTTTTGCCGCCAGCATGTAGCGCATCTTTAATCACATGCATGTTCACGGGGTCGAGAACAATCACCGCGTTTTTATCCATACGCAAGGTAGATGCAGCATCTATCCAGTGGCCTTGCCAACCTGCTTGACGTAATTGTGGGAAAATTTCCGAGGTGTAATCACCGCCTTGGCAGGTCAAAATCACATCCATTTGACTTAAATCAGCAATATTCTTAGCATCTTTTAATGTAGGTGAATCTTTGCCAATATTTGGCGCCAATCCGCCTACTTGTGACGTAGTAAAAAATTGTGGCTCAATTGCCGCAAAATCATTT
>JANNWI010000056.1:0-3579 GCA_031414715.1 Methylophilaceae bacterium
AGCGTTAAATGGTAAAAAGATAAATGATCTGGGTTTAAACTCACTGCCATTTTTGCGTCATCTAGTGCATGTTTTAAAGTTTGATTCGGTAGGCCATACATCACATCCAAGTTCACCCGCTCAAACGTTTTAAGTGCCAACTCTGCTGCAACAATGGCTTGTTTATCATCATGAATGCGCCCAAGTGCTTTGAGATAATCTGCATTAAAACTTTGAATGCCTAGCGAAATTCTGTTTACACCCGCTTGCTTATAACCAATAAAATGGGCTGTGTCCTGTATTTTTGCACCTAGTGTGCCTGGATTGGCTTCTAGCGTAATTTCTGCGCCATATTCTAGGGGTGTTAGCATACGTACCGCGCTTAAAATTTCGTCAATTGACTCTGCCGAAAACAAACTAGGCGTGCCACCGCCAAAAAATACGCTTTTGATTTTGCGCCCGTAAACGCGAGGTATGCTTTGTTCAAGGTCAGCTATCAAAGCCGCCACATAACGTTTTTCCGGAATTTCTTGCGCCTGATTTTTAAAGCGACTTTCATGTGAATTAAAATCGCAATACGGACACTTTTTAACACACCACGGAATATGAATATATAGCGATAATGGCGGTGGATTTTTTAGGCCAGACAATGTGGCATCACCCAAAACTGGTGCGTTTGCGTTCACCAGATTTGCGGGTGAAAAATCACGAATAGGAATGATTGGAATGATCAAGTTGTTATCTATAAAACGCACGAGCGCTAAACGATGCCCTGAGAGCCAATATCTATACGGTCTGTAGAGCAGTATATTGAATATACGTGTAAAAACATTAATTTTTAATCTTTTTTATACGGATTTTTTAGTTCATTCACTAGCGCTGATAAGGCCTCGCGCATTTGTGCCTCAGATACTTCCATCAGCAGGCCATCCTCAAACGCATCTTGGGTAATTTGCCGAATTTCTTCAAAATTTTCTTTCATCACTTTAATTTTTTCACTGCAGGCGACAATACTTTTGTCGTCGCGCACCCATATTGGTAGTGGTTTCATTGTTTTATAACTTTAATGCTGGTTTAAATGTTCAATCAGTTGCAACATTTTACGCAGGGCTTTACCACGATGACTGAGTTTATTTTTAAGCTCTGGCGTGAGCTCAGCAGCCGATTTTCCAGTAATGTTATCCATAAATATTGGGTCGTAACCAAAGCCACCTTCGCCACGTGGTTTTTTTAAAATAGTACCAGCCCAAATACCTTCTGCAATCAATGGTTGTGGGTCATCTGGCTTGCGCACCAGCACCAAGCAGCAATAGTAATACCCAAAACGATTACTATGCTGTTTTAAGGTTTTTAGCACATATGCGTTATTTTCTTTGTCGTCGCGCTCACCACAAAAATAGGCAGAATGCACCCCAGGCGCACCCTGCAAGGCCTCTAAACATAAACCTGAATCATCCGCTAGTGCTGGCAAGCCAGTAGCTAAGCTGGCGTGGCGCGCTTTGGCCAATGCATTTTCAATAAACGTACAATGCGGTTCGGCAGCTTCAGAAACATTAAACTGTGATTGTGCCATTACCTCGATATTAAGTGGTGCAAGTAAGCTTTGAAACTCTGCCAGTTTGCCCTGGTTGCCGCTGGCGATAACCAATTTTTCTATCATTTATTGACTTAAGGCAATCAGTTGCTTGTTTAGCAATTCTTTAATGCCGCTAGAAGCTAAGTCCAGCATGGCGTTCATGGCGTCGCGATTAAAAGGCTCGCCTTCGGCAGTGCCCTGAATCTCCACAAAGCCGCCATCGGCTGTCATTACTACGTTCATGTCGGTGTCGCAATCGCTGTCTTCGATATAATCTAAATCTAGCACAGGCGTGCCTTTATACACACCCACTGAAATGGCGGCAACGCCTTGTTTCAGCGGGTTTTGGCTAATTTTTTCGTTTTTTAACAGCGTAGAAACTGCATCATGCAAGGCCACGTAAGCGCCTGTAATACTGGCAGTTCGTGTGCCGCCATCGGCTTGAATGACATCGCAATCGATGTGAATTGACCGCTCGCCCAGTTTTTGTAAGTCGATGATTGCCCTTAAAGAACGACCAATTAAGCGTTGGATTTCTTGGGTGCGACCAGATTGTTTGCCTTTAGCGGCTTCCCTGTCCATGCGGCTACCCGTACTGCGCGGCAACATACCATATTCGGCAGTTACCCAGCCTTGGTTTTTGCCTTTTAAAAAGCCAGGTACTTTTTCTTCTACGCTGGCAGTACAAAGCACATGCGTATCGCCAAATTTAACCAACACAGATCCTTCCGCATGTTTGGTGTAATGGCGGATAATTTCTACATGACGCAGTTGGTTATTGGCGCGTTGGCTGGGGCGAGTAAGATTAGTCATAGAACCTGCTTGATAAAAAAAGCAATTATATGCGAAGCGTGTGGAAAGTGGTTTTTTGCCGCTAAAGTTTTAAATGCGAACGCTAAATTTTAGGTTTTTGTTGGGTTTTGTTTAAAGCGCTTTGAATGGCCAAAATAGTGTTTTCAATATCATCATCCGATAGCTCCATCGGATTACTACCATCGGTTATTTGCTGCGTCACTGGGTTCATAATGGTAGTGGTTTCGCCAAGCGGCATTAACTGTGTAGAAACAGCCACTTGCCCAGTTAGCTTATCACCCCACTGCAAGCCAATCGCACTCATGTTGTCACCGCGTTCATCGCTGGCGAAATCTGCGCTATCCATTAAATCAGTGGTGGCTGCAGTAATATCGTTATTGCGCTGAATAATTTCTTTAATTTGTTGGTCATCTATCACGCCCCACACACCGTCTGTACACAATAATACGGTATCGCCTTCAAGCAATTCGTGCCTATCCGATAAATCAATTTGTGGCGGCGATTCACCACCTACACAGTTATAAATTTTATTTTTATACGGGTGCGTGGCCATTTCTTCTTTGCTAATCATGCCTTTTTTATAGAGTGATTGCACCACGGAGTGGTCTTCTGTACGAAACAACAAATGCCCATTGCGGAAATGATACAGCCGCGAATCGCCCACATGTGCGCACCATAAATAGCCGCGCTGAATAATGGCCGCCACAATGGTAGTACGCGGCGATTCTACATACTCTTCGGCTTGGGTCACGTTTTCAATCATGTCGTGTACTTGCTGAATATGATCGATTAAAAATTTTGCTGGGCTACTTAAGCTGGGCACTGCTAAGCGCTGAAAAGCGTCAGTCAGCGTTTTTACTGCCAATTGTGCTGCGACTTCGCCATTACGGTGGCCGCCCATACCATCGGCCAATACTAACAATAAAGCATCTTTACTGTAAGAGTAAGCCAACCTGTCTTGGTTATATGGCCTAGGGCCCTGACGACTATTTTGAAAGATGGTGAACTTCATATTAAAGAGGTTTATTCAATACATGCTTAATTTTGTTGACCAAACTTGGCTTTTTGACAGGCAAGGGCTGTACCGTTTCAAGCAAAGTTTTTTGCAGAGAGAACACGCTTTGCGGCCGCGCCATATAGTCTAACTTTAAGCAGCCATCAATAATTTTTAGCAACTCTTCTGTATAAATGCCTTTACCTACCTTTGCTGC
>JANNWI010000057.1:0-4213 GCA_031414715.1 Methylophilaceae bacterium
CTGGCGCAGTGGCGCGCTGGTTGAAAAGCGTGATATTCCACAATATTTTATGAAAATCACCGCTTATGCAGAAGAATTACTAAACGATTTAGATAAATTGGATGGCTGGCCTGAACAAGTGAAAACCATGCAGCGCAACTGGATAGGCAAAAGCTACGGTTGCGAGGTGGAGTTTCCAATAATAGGCCAAAACAGCAACTTAAAAGTGTATACCACGCGCCCAGACACTTTGATGGGCGCAACTTATGTAGCAGTTGCGGCTGAACATGCGCTGGCAACCTTAGCCGCACAAAGCAACCCTAAACTAGCTGATTTTATTGCCGAATGCAAACGCGGTAGTGTAGCAGAAGCCGATGTGGCAACGGCTGAGAAAAAAGGCATGGACACAGGCTTATTTGTGACGCATCCGCTAAATGGTGAGCAATTGCCAATTTGGGTAGCTAATTACGTACTGGCCAGCTACGGCGAAGGTGCTGTAATGGCGGTGCCAGCGCATGATGAGCGCGATTATGAGTTTGCTAACAAATATAATTTACCGATTAAAGCGGTCATTAAGCATGCTGATAATGACGTTTTGCCGATGACAGAACATGGTATTTTGTTTAACTCTGCAGAGTTCGATGGTTTGAATTTTGAGCAGTCTTCAGACGCCATTTCATCTGCGCTAAGTGCAAAAAATTTAGGTAAAAAACGCACCCAGTATCGCCTGCGCGACTGGGGTGTTTCGCGCCAACGTTATTGGGGCTGCCCGATTCCAATTATTCACTGTGCAAGTTGTGGCGAAGTGCCTGTGCCAGCAGAGCAGCTTCCAGTGGTGCTGCCAGAAAATGTTGTCATGGATGGTGTCGGTTCACCCATTAAAAAAGACCCGAGTTTCTACGAAACCACTTGCCCAAATTGCAGCGGCAAAGCCACGCGGGAAACCGATACTTTAGATACCTTCTTTGAATCATCTTGGTACTTTGCACGTTATGCCAGTTTTGATGCCGATAAAATGTGTGACGAGCGCGCCAATTACTGGTTGCCAGTTGACCAATACGTAGGCGGCATTGAGCACGCCATTCTGCATTTGCTATATGCGCGTTTCTTTAATAAATTAATGCGTGATGTGGGCTTGATTAAAAACGCTGAGCCATTCACCAACTTGCTCACACAAGGCATGGTGCTCAAAGACGGCTCTAAAATGAGTAAATCTAAAGGCAATACGGTAGACCCGCAAGCATTGATAGACAATTACGGCGCTGATACAGCGCGTTTATTTATGATGTTTGCCGCCCCGCCAGACCAAAGCCTAGAATGGGCAGACAGTGGCGTAGAAGGTGCTAGCCGCTTTTTAAAACGGTTGTGGAAAGCTTGTTATGAGCATGTGCAATTAGGTGCGATTGCCGCCTATACAACGGGCGAATTAAATACTGAACTTAAAAACCTGCGCTTACAATTACACCAAACGATTGAGAAAGTGGGCGACGATTATGGCCGCCGTCACAGCTTTAACACCGCGATTTCTAGCGTGATGGAGCTGATGAACGCGCTTGCCAAAATTGAAGACACGGATGAAGTCACTCGTAGCGTGCGCCAAGAAGTGCTGCAAAATGTTGCGCTACTTTTAAGCCCAATTGTGCCGCATATTTGCCAAGAAATTCATGCTCAACTATGCGTAAATAATAGTGCGAGCAAAAATGATGGCTCTGCAAGCCATATTCTATGCGCCTCGTGGCCTATGCCTGATAAAGCCGCTATGGTGCAAGATAGTATTGAATATGTGATTCAGGTCAACGGTAAGTTGCGTGGCAACTTAAGCGTACCGCGCGAAACCGACAAAGCAACGATTGAATCTTTGACCTTGGTGCAAGATTTTGTAACGAAATTCTTAACAGAAGGCACAAGTGTGCGTAAAATCGTTGTTGTGCCTAACAAACTAGTGAATGTGGTTATCAACTAAATATGCTAAAAGTTAACTTGCGTGCGTGGTTTTTATTTTTGCTAATCAGCAGCTTAATTAGCTGTGGCTTTCATTTGCGCGGCGCGACTGATGTTGCCTTTAGTAGCATTTTTATTCAAGGCAATACGCTCATTATCTCTAAAAATCTGCTGAAAACGCTTAATACCAACGGGGTAAAAGTGCTGCCAAGTGCAGAAGGCGCCGAAATGCTACTTGAAATGGTGGGCGAAGAAAGCGAAAAACGGATTTTATCTTTAGCAGGCAGAGGTACGGTGAACGAGTTTGAGCTATATTATCGCGTGCATTACCGCACCAAATTAGCAGGTAGCGAGCTTTGGAGCACTACGCAAACCGTTGAGGCACGTCGTGATTTTACCTACGACGATGCCAACTTGCTGGCCAAACAAGGCGAAGAAAAACGTCTGAATGAGAACATGCAACAAGACGTATTAAGCAATTTAATGCGCAGGCTTTCTAGTTTAAAAAAATAGCGCATCGTTTTTATGCGTATAGAATCTAGCCAACTCAAACAGCATCTTAATAACAAATTATCGCCGCTTTATGTGCTTGTAGGTGATGAACCGCTATCTCAATCAGAATGCCTAGATTTAATTCGTCAAGCTGCGCGCAAGGCCGGAGCCGATGAGCGCACAAGCTTTATTGCAGAGCGCAGCTTTAATTGGCAGCAGATTGCTCAGTTCGGCCAAGCCATGTCCTTGTTTTCATCGCAACGTATTCTCGAAATTCACATTCCCAATGGCAAACCCGGCGTAGACGGCGGCAAAGCATTGGTTGATCTGGCGAATAAACTAATCCCAGATACTACGATTATTATCACCTTGCCCGATCTAGAGAGAGATGCTAAAAATAGTGCATGGTTTAACGCGCTGCAAAACGCAGCTACACTGATTGAGTTAAAAGAAGTTGCGCCAAGTCAGCTACCACAATGGCTTGCTGCTAGGCTTAAAGCACAAAATCAAAGTACTGATGCAGCGACGCTTGCCTTTATTGCGCATCAAGTAGAGGGCAATTTGCTAGCGGCGCATCAAGAAGTGCAAAAACTTGGCTTGCTCTACCCCGCAGGTGAAATTAGTGCAGAAGCAGTGCGCGAATCTGTACTCAATGTTTCGCGTTACGATGCGTTTCAACTAGGCGAAGCGGTATTGGCGGGCGATAGTGAGCGCACTACGCGTATTTTGCAAGGCCTACAAGATGAAGGCGAAACGGCTGTGGCTATTATGAACCCGCTAATGTGGATGCTACGGCCATTAGTACGGATTAAACACGCGGAAGTGCGTGGTGAGAACTTGATGAATGCCATGACTAACGCGCGTATTTATGGCGAGCGACAACAACTAGTCAAGCGCGCACTTGGCCGTTTAAGTTTGCGCACGTTAGAAGCAGCACTACAAAAATTGTGCGATATCGACAAAACTGCCAAAGGCGTCATGCAAGGCGACGCTTGGCTTGAGCTTTCCAGATTGTGCTTTGGTTTAGCCAAAGTGCGCGCGCGTTAAGAAGCACGTATAATGTCTACTATGGACATTAAAGATTATATGCAAAAGGTAGGTGTTGCCGCGAGAGCCGCGTCACGCCAGATGGCGGCGGCCGAGACTAATACCAAGAACCTAGCGCTAAACTTTATCTCTGCTGCAGTTTTGCGTGAAAAATCTGCCTTGCTAGCTGCTAATAAACAAGATTGTGATGCAGCAAAAGCCAACGGCCTAGACGCAGCCATGTTAGACAGGCTTGCCATTACCGAAAAATCTATCACCAGCATGGCCGAAGGTTTGCAACAAATCGCTGCCCTGCCTGATCCAATTGGCGAGATGAATAATTTTAAATATCTACCTAGTGGCATCCAACTTGGTCAAATGCGCGTGCCTTTGGGCGTCATCGGTATTATTTACGAAGCACGGCCAAACGTGACGGTGGACGCGGCTGGGCTATGTATAAAATCGGGCAACGCGGCCATTTTGCGCGGTGGCAGCGAGGCGATTCATTGCAATCAAGCGCTTGCCAAACTGGTGCATGAAGGCTTAGAAAAAGCTGGCCTGCCTAAAAATGCTGTGCAAGTGGTAGAAACCACAGACCGCGCTGCCGTGGGCGAGCTAATTACCATGAAGCAATATGTGGATGTGATTGTGCCACGTGGCGGCAAAGGCCTGATCGAGCGCGTCAGCAACGATGCACGCATTCCTGTTATTAAGCATTTAGATGGCAACTGCCATGTGTATGTAGATGATGAAGCAGATTTAGCTAAAGCCTTGC
>JANNWI010000058.1:0-2788 GCA_031414715.1 Methylophilaceae bacterium
TGCTATTGGCCAATATCGGCACTATAAAAGCCAAACAACGCGTACGTATCAATAATAACCAACCTCTGCAAATAAATAGCGCCAAATGAATTCGCTATTGCCATTTGAATGGATTTTAGCCACACGCTTTATGCGCGAAGGGTTGTTGCAAACCTTATTTATAATTGCAGGCGTGGCGCTAGGCGTGGCGGTGATTGTGTTTATGACGTCACTCATTTATGGCCTGCAAGGCAGTATTATTCGGCGCACACTTGATTATCAGGCACAAATTATTGTGTTGCCGCCTGAAGAGGTCGCTAGGTCGCTTCGTGATACTGAAACGAATCAAGCAAATAGCGCAATATTGATTCAACCACGTGCGCAGCGATTGCGCTCAGTCGATCAATGGCAAAAAGTACGCGAGTTAGCTTTAAATATAAAAGGGGTTTCAGTTGTTTCGCCAATTGCTCAAGGCGAAGGCTTTGTGTTACGCGCAGATGCCAATAAGGCAGTCGGTATCACTGGTATTGAGCCAGAAACTTACTTGCAATTAATTGCCTTAAAACCAAAAATAATTGTAGGTAAACCAGAGTTAACAACTTCAGATATTGTAATAGGTGTCGATCTTGCAAAGGAATTAGGTGTTTGGTTAAGTGACAAAATTATTTTACAAACGGCATCAGGCGCGTCTGTAACTTTAATCATTTGTGGCATTTTTGATTATGGCAATAAATATCAAAATTTGGGCACCACTTACGTAGCGCTGCGCACCGCACAAAGTTTACTCAATTTGCCAGGCGGTGCCACTAGTGTAGAAATTAACTTAATCGACCCCTATCAAGCACAAATAGTGGCTGACCAAATAAAAGCGCAAACAGGGTTAAAAGTAGACAGCTGGATTACTACCAACACAGAATTGTTTACTGCTTTATATGGCCAAAAAATCACTTTTTTTGTGATTCGCTTATTTGTAGGCTTAACCGCAGCACTTGGTATTGCTAGCGTATTGGTGGTATCAGTCGTGCAAAAATCAAAAGAGATAGGTATTTTACGAGCTACTGGCACAACGCGTGTGCAAATTTTACGCATTTTTTTATTACAAGGCGCATTATTTGGTTTAATAGGCTCTATTTTTGGCTCAGCCGCTAGTTGGGGCTTGTTAATTGCTTGGCGCAACTTAGCTAAGAACCCAGACGGCACGCCATTTTTTGTGTTGAATTTTGATCCGATGTATTTTGTATATGCTGGTTTAGGTGCCATGCTGGTTGGCGTTATCTCAGCCGTGTTCCCTGCCCAGCGCGCCGCAAGGCTAGACCCAGCGGTTGCTATTCGTGGTTAATAGTTCAACAGAAATTGTAATAAATGACAACATCACTTTATGTTTACAAGGCATTAAAAAGGCTTATGGCATTGGCACTAAAGCAGAAACAGAAGTATTGCATGGTATTGATTTAACCTTAAAGCGTGGCGAATTTTGCGCTTTG
The DNA here is from genome assembly GCA_031414715.1 of Methylophilaceae bacterium. GTDB lineage: Bacteria > Pseudomonadota > Gammaproteobacteria > Burkholderiales > Methylophilaceae > Methylotenera_A. The sequence goes on from JANNWI010000058.1 coordinate 1,464, forward strand.
ATTGGACCGTCAGGATCGGGCAAAAGTACTTTACTCAACATTATTGGCCTGCTAGATAACGCGACATCAGGCAAACTATTCTTAACAGGTATTGCGACTGAAGAATTAGACGATAAAGCCATTACCAAACTGCGCGCCAATGCGATTGGTTTTGTATTTCAATTTCACAACTTATTACCTGCATTTACCGCCATAGAAAACGTGATGTTGCCATTACTAGCAGCTAATGGTCACGCCAATGATGAGATGCGCCAACATGCAATGGAGCTGATTGATAAAGTAGAATTGACGCAATGGGGTGAGCATTTAACCAATGATTTATCAGGCGGCCAGCAACAACGCACCGCAATTGCCAGAGCGTTGGTGATGAGTCCTGCATTGGTATTAGCAGATGAGCCAACTGGCAATTTGGATACAAAATCTGCAGATACGGTGTTTGATTTAATGCGAGAGGTGAGCAAAACTAGTGGCACCACTTTTTTAATTGTGACGCACGACCCGCGACTTGCAAAACGCTGTGATCGTATTATAGAGCTGGTAGATGGCCGAATTGATTCAGATAGACCGAATATTGCACTCAAAATTACATGAGCATACTTCATGAGTAAATAACCCTCGGTAAAACTGGATATTTCAAAACAAGCGACTTATATATACGATTATGTTCGGTAACGTACATTCAATTCACCAAAAAATAGGCATAGTTAACTGTTAATCGCCTGATTCATTTTTGGAGAATTTAATGACTTACTCTCGCTTAGCAATTCACAGTTTACTATTAATCGGCTTGTTAAGTTTGCCCGCGTGCAACATGCCTTCATCAAACACCACTAAGGCAACAGCGGTTTTATCTGCAGGTAGTGAAGTGCCACCTACTACTAGCACTGGCGCTGGTGAAGCTGATGTTAAGGTGGATGTTAAAGCTGATAAATTAAGCTGGACAATTACTTACTCTGGCTTAAGCGGCGCAGTAACTAGTGCGCACTTTCATGGGCCAGCATCTGAAGGAACAAACGCAGACGCTGCTGTGCCGATTGAAGGTGATATGCTGAGTCCAATCAAAGGTGAAGCTAGCATTACAAGTGAGCAAAAAACACAGTTATTAGAAGGTAAATGGTACATTAATTTGCATACTGCGGCTAATCCAAATGGTGAGATTCGCGGGCAAGTGACTGTAAAACAATAGTAATAACTGGTTATTAAACTGTTAATTAAAAGCCATTAACAATGAACTACTTTCGGTATGTCAAAGAGGCAGCTGCTAAATTTGATAGATTTGAATACTTTGATGCTGACCAAATTAATGTATACGGTGTTCACATTAA